>CAIYZZ010000505.1 GCA_903930805.1 uncultured Rhodocyclaceae bacterium
CACCACCAGCTCCTACTTCGATCTGTTCAAGCGGCAGATCCTGGAAATCCTCCGGGCCGGGCTGGACGTGGTCTCCCCCTCGGAGGAGCTCTCTTTCCCCTGGCTGGCCCATCCCAAAGAGGCGGACGAAATCGACGCTGCCGCAAAGAAGAAACCCGCCGTCGCCACCCGTCACTGAGAAACCCTTATGCGAAACCTGTTTGCCATTCTCATTCTTTTTGTACTTGCCTCCGGTCTCGTTCAGGCCGGCCCGCAGATCCAGCATTGGGTCGCACCGTCAGGCGCCAGGGTGTATTTCGTCGAAAGCCGCAGCCTGCCGATTCTCGACGTGCATATCGATCTCGCCGCCGGCAGCGGGCAGGATCCGGCCGAAAAATCCGGTGTAGCGAGTCTCACGACTGGCCTGCTGGATTCCGGTACCGACACTCTGGACGAAGAGCAGATCTCGGCACGCCTCGTCGATCTTGGCGCGAAACTGACCGGGGCATCCGATCACGACAAGGCCAGCCTGACACTGCGTACGCTCTCATCCACAGAGGAGAAAACCGGTGCGCTGGATTTGCTGCGCGCCGTCCTGTCAGCGCCGACTTTTCCCGAGACGGTGCTGGCGCGTGAGAAGACGAGCATGATCGAGGGACTGAAGGATGCCGCAACCCGGCCCGACAGCATCGCCGCCAAAAGATTTTCCGCAGCGATCTACCCCGATCATCCCTATGGCCGTATAGCCACGCCGGAGAGCGTGGAACGCATCACGCGCGACGATCTGGTGGCTTTTTACCGGGCGAATTTTTCCGCCCGTGCCGCAGTGGTCTCGATCATCGGCGATGTGTCGCGTGCGGAAGCCGAGGAAATCGCTCAGCAACTCACCGCGGCGCTGCCAACGGGTGTTGACGCAGCCATCCTGGCTGCCGTGACCTTGCCAAAGGGCGAACTCATCAAGGTGGCGCATCCGGCCACCCAGTCGCATATTTTCGTCGGCCTGCCGGCAATGAAGCGCACTGATCCCGATTACTTCGCGCTGCTGGTCGGCAATTACACACTCGGTGGTGGCGGTTTCGTCTCGCGGCTGGTGAAGGAAGTGCGCGAAAAACGAGGTTACGCCTACAGCGTCTATTCCTACTTCGCCCCCCGCGTGCTCGCTGGCCCCTTCCAGATCGGCTTGCAAACCAAACGCGAGCAGGCGGGCGATGCGCTGAAGGTGGTCGAAGAAGTTCTTACCGAATTCCTCGCCAAGGGCCCGACGGCGCAGGAACTCGCCGCCGCCAAGAAGAATCTCATCGACGGCCAGGCCCTGCGCATTGACAGCAACGCCAAGCTGCTCGGCTACTTGTCGCTGATCGGCTTTTATGGCCTGCCGCTCGACTACCTCGAACAATTCCCGCGCAAGGTCGATGCGATCACGCGCGACGATGTCAGGATGGCTTTCCAGCGGCACGTCAAACCGGAGAATCTCGTCACCGTGATCGTGGCGGCGGATTGAGAAAAAGGGGTTTCAGCGGAACCAAAAGTCGGCACTGGCGGGACGGCAGATGCCGGGAAGAGACGCTCGCCCTAGCTTCGTTCTATAAGGTCAGCAACCTGAACATTTTGGTGCGGATCATTTCCTGATCGCATTCCACTGACGACGCCCGCTTTGTCAGCATCATCTTTGTTTTGGCTCATCTTCCACTTTCCTTCGATCCGCCTGATGGGAATTTCGATGCCAATGATGGCCTTCATCTGTGTGGCGATGTAATCGGCGGGTGCATCATCGGCCGACCAGGATTGCGGGCGTGGTTTCTCGTGATGGCCGGTAAGGCAATTGAGTTGCCTCCGTATCCAATCGGGGTCATCAATAACTGACGGGCTTCCCCATACTTGCACTGTGACGTAATTCCATGTGGGAACAACCTTATGGGTTTTGGCCTTGCTCGGATACCACGAAGGCGTGACATAGCCGTCTGCCCCCTGAAAGACCACGAGGCACTCGTTCATGCTTTCAAGCGTTTTCCAGTGTGGATTCGCTTTCGCCATATGAGCGCGAAGCACACCTTGCTCCCCCTCATCAGCGAAAAGAAGGAATGGCAGCGGAGATGCCTGAAGGCCATCGACGCCATGGGTCACCAACAGACCAAGCGGATGTGTCCGCATCAGTTCATGCAGGGTTTCAATCCGGGTTTCGCGGAAATTGGCAGGGATATACATGGGCAGCTAACCGCATAGGGTTATCGAAAACCAAAGCTCGGTGTGGGTGGTGTCGGAGGTGGCGCAACCATACCATTTGAGCTATGTTTTGGCGATTTCCACCGGGGTGCTCTTTGGCCGGATTTTCGCGCTGGAGCACGCAACGCCAATAGAATCACTCCCTTGATGCCAAATTTCCCTTTTCCGCTTTCCCGATGAGCCGCATCCGCATCACCGGCGGCGCATGGCGCAGCCGGCTTATCCAGGTCGCGGATGCGCCGGGGTTGCGGCCTACGCCGGACCGCGTACGCGAGACATTGTTCAACTGGCTGGGCCAGGATCTGACGGGTTGGCATTGTCTTGATCTCTTTGCCGGTAGCGGCGTCCTCGGGTTCGAGGCGGCTTCGCGCGGTGCGGCTGAGGTGACGCTGGTGGAGCGCGATGCCAAGGCCTTCGCCCAACTGCGGGAGAATGCAGCATGCTTCGCTGGCGACCAATTGCAGTTGCAGCGCGCGGATGCGCTAGAATTTGCGAGCACTGCGGTGCGGCTGAATCGAAGTTTTGACTTAATCCTGCTCGATCCACCGTATGGTTACGGTTGGCTGGAGCGTGTTGCACCGTTACTATCGGCGTTGGCCCGGCCTGGCATGCGGGTATATGCAGAGGCTGAACACCGCATCGAAACACTGGGAGATTGGCAGACCCTGAAGCAGGGCCGGGCCGGTCAGGTTTTTTATCACTTGCTGGAACATGCATGAATAACGGCATCGCCGTCTATCCGGGCACCTTCGACCCCTTTACGCGAGGCCATGAAGATTTGGTGCGCCGCGCTGCGCGGTTGTTTGCCCATGTCATCGTCGGTATCGCCGAAAGCCACAGCAAACGTCCGATATTCCAGCTGTCCGAGCGCGTTGATATGGCTCGTACGCTGACCAAGGATTTGCCCAATGTCAAGATCGTCGGCTTTGACGGGCTGTTGATGGATTTTCTGCGCGAGCGCAATGCGCGGGTGATCATGCGCGGCTTGCGTGCCGTGTCCGACTTCGAATATGAATTCCAGATGGCAGGCATGAACCGTAGCCTGCATCCGGATATTGAAACCCTGTTTCTGACCCCGGGCGAGCAGTACATGTTCATCTCGGCGACGATGGTGAGAGAGATTGCAAGCCTGGGGGGCGATGTCTCAAAATTCGTGCATCCACTGGTCGCCGAACGGCTGGCCGCGAAGATGCAAAAACATTCTTAGCAAGCGAGAGGAAATCCAAAATGGCCCTGATCATCACCGACGAATGCATCAATTGCGACGTGTGCGAGCCCGAGTGCCCGAACAACGCGATTTCGCAGGGTGACGAGATTTATATCATCGACCCCGACAAATGCACAGAATGTGTCGGCCACTATGACACCCCCCAGTGCCGCGAAGTCTGCCCGGTCGATTGCATCCCGCAAGACCCGAATTGCGTCGAATCACAAGATCAGTTGATGACGAAGTTCAAGAAACTCACTGGCAGCTAAGCGGCAGATAAGCCTTTGACCGATCCCACCACGCTGGCGTTCTGGATCGCCGTTCTCCAGATCATCGTCATCGACATCCTGCTCGGTGGCGATAACGCGGTGGTGATTGCGTTGGCTTGCCGCAAGCTGCCGGACGCGCAGCGCAAACAGGGTATTTTCTGGGGTGTCATCGGCGCGATTGGCCTGCGCATCGTGCTGATCTTCTTCGCCTTGCAACTGCTTGGCATTCCCTGGCTCAAGATCGTCGGTGCGGCACTGCTGGTCTGGATCGGCGTCAAGCTGCTGCAACCGGAGGAGGCAGGTCACGGCGACGTTGCCGCCGCCACCACGCTGATGGCGGCGATCAAGACCATCATCATTGCCGACGCAGTGATGAGCTTGGATAACGTCATCGCCGTCGCCGCAGCGGCGCATGGCAGCATACTGTTGGTAGTGTTCGGCATCCTGGTTTCGATCCCCCTCGTGGTCTGGGGCAGCCAGTTGGTGCTGAAGTTGATGGATCGTTACCCCATCGTGATCACCGGCGGCGGCGCGCTGCTGGGCTGGATCGCTGGCGGCATGATCATTGGCGACCCGGCGTTACCCCCCGACTTGTTTTCAGGTATTCCCTATGCGAAACATGTGCTGGCGGCGGTCGGCGCGCTTCTGGTTCTGGCGCTCGGCAAGCTGCTGGCGATGCGCACGGTCGCGGTGCGGCATGTTGCACCGGCCGATTTGCTGGCCGAAAACAAGGAGAATTGACCATGGCGCAAAATTGGCTTGTTCCGATTGACGGCTCGACAATCTCACTCAAGCCTGTCGCCTGGATCACTGCCCATGTGGGTGACTGGAAGGTTGCGCCGCAGATTCACCTGCTTAACGTGCAGCCCGCGCTGTCTGGCGACATCAACCGCTTCATCAACGCCGACCAGATTCGCGAGTTTCATCGCGAGGAAGGCCTCAAGGCACTGGCGGCTGCGGAGCAGCAACTCAAGGCTGCCGGACTTGTGCCGCAGTTGCATGTTTCTGTTGGTGACAGTGCCGAGACCATCGTCGACTTCGCCGCAGGCAAGGACTGCAACCAGATCCTGATCGGTACTCGCGGTCACAGCGGGCTGGGCGGCACGCTGCTCGGATCAGTGGCTTCGAAGGTGGCGCACCTGACCAAGGTGCCGTTGCTGCTGGTCAGATAAACTCAGCGCTGGCAGCGCGGACAGAAATAAGTCGAACGCTGCCCCTGCCGGATCGCTTTGATCGGTGCGCCGCATTTCACGCACGGCTCCCCCGCCCGGTCATATACCTTGTGGCGGGTCTGGAACTCGCCCATACCGCCCTCGGCATTGCAGAAGTCACGCAGCGTGCTGCCACCCGCGCGGATGGCGGCTTGCAGGGTTTTCTTGATGGCCGGCACAAGTAGGCTGAGACGCCCAAGGCTAATTCGACCTGCGGGGGTGCGCGGGTCGATGCCGGCGTCGAAGAGACTTTCCGCCGCGTAGATATTGCCGACGCCGACGACGAGGCTGGCATCCATGAGCGCTGGTTTGATCGCGACAGTTTTTCCCTGCAGGGCCCGCCGCAGGTATGCGGGCGTGAATGCACGCGTCAGCGGTTCGATGCCGAGTTTGGCGATCAACGGATGTTCTAGGGGATCGCCTTCGAGCCAAAGTAGCGCACCGAAGCGGCGTGGATCGGTGAGGCGCAATACGTTTGTGCCGAAGACGAAATCGGCGTGGTCGTGTTTTTCTGGTGGCGTATCGGGTGTGACGAAGCGCAGGCTACCCGACATGCCCAGATGGACGAGCAGATGGCCACCGCCAAAACGAAGTTTCAGAGAAGACTCATGCCCGCTTGCGGGCGTGATGTCGGAACTAAAATCGAGCAACAGGTACTTGCCGCGCCGTTTCGCCGCCACGAGTGACTTGCCGGCAAGTTTGCGCGCGAGGCCAGCGGGGATCGGATAGCGCAAAGTCGGCGTGCGCAGGACGGCGCGTTCGAGCCGCGCGCCTTCAACCCGGCGGGCGATGCCGCGACGCGTGACCTCGACTTCAGGTAGTTCAGGCATGGCGGCTATTGGAAACTGATAACATGCCTCCATTCTATGCACAAGCCTTTCTCAGCCCAACGCCCGCTCCCATGAAACCGATTCTTCCCCTGCTTGCTGCCGCTTCGATTCTGCTTGCCGCCGGCTTGCATGCCGAGGAGGCTGCAACCGATAAAACCGAAGCAACCGAGCGGGAGGAAGTTGAAGCCGATGTGCGCCTGCCGTCGGTAGATCTCACCCCCCGGCTGCTTTACCTTTTTTTATTGGCCGAGATCGCCGGGCAACGCGGGCAGTTGGCCAGCGCCACCGAACTCTATCGCGACATTGCGCGCGAAACACGTGACCCCCGCATTGCCCGTCGCGCTACCGAGCTTGCCCTGCATGCTCGGCGCACAGATATGGCACTCGACGCGGCGCGGGTCTGGCTTGAGGTTGAACCGGAGTCGGCCCAGGCACGCCAGACGGTCGTCAGTCTGCTGGCGGCGCACGGGCGCTATGACGAGCTCGTTTCTGTGGTTGCGAGCATGCTCGCGGCCGATCCACAGAATGTCGGCCCGAACCTGCTGCGTCTCAATCGATTGTTCGCTCGCGGGGGTGACCGCCAAGCCATCCGTACGCTCGTGGAGACCGTGACCGCGCCTTATCTGCAAATTCCCGAATCGCATTACGCTCGCGCCCTTGCAGTTTTCGAGGCGCGCGATATGGTTGCTGCCCGCAGCGCAATTACCCATGCGCTCGAGCTCAAGCCTGACTGGGAGGCCGCCGCGCTGTTCCATGTCCAGCTGATCGAAAACCGCGCCGAGGCGCTGGCGGTGCTCGGTGGTTTCGTCGCCGCGTATCCGCAGGCCCATGAGGCGCGTATGGCTTACGCCCGCGCCCTGGTGGGTGAAAAACGTTATGCAGAAGCGCGGCGGGAGTTTGGCATCCTGCTGGAGTACGGTGCCAGCGACCAGGACAAGAACGGCGACGTGATCTTTGCGGTGGCTGTGCTGTCGCTGCAACTCAACGATACTGCTCAAGCTGAAAAACAGCTGCACCGACTCATCGACATCGGCCATGCCGAAGCCGACAAGGCGCGCTTTTTCCTTGGCCAGATTGCCGAGGAAGACAAGCGTTGGGACGAGGCCTTGCAATGGTTTGCCCAGGTGGGTCGTGGCGAGCACTACCTGACGGCTCGCATGCATGCCGCCAACGTGTTGGTCAAACAGGACAAACTCGATCTAGCGCGCCGTCAGTTGGCGGAGGCCGAAGTCGCCAATCCGCGTGAGCGCGTGCAGTTGCTGATCGGCGAAGCGCAGATCCTGCGCGAGGCGGAGCGCATTGCCGACGCGTATGACTTGCTGACTGCGGGTTTGGCGCAGCAGCCAGATCAGCCTGAGCTGCTCTACGAAATTGCGCTGCTGGCCGAAAAAATGGGCCGTGCGGATGAGCTCGAAAAGCGTCTGCGCCGCCTGATCGAACTGCATCCCGATCATGCCCATGCGCTCAATGCGCTGGGCTATTCGCTGGCCGAGCGCAATGTGCGACTCATCGAGGCGCGCGAACTGATCGAGCGTGCGCTGCAACTGGCACCCAACGACCCTTTCATCCTCGATAGCAAGGGTTGGGTGCTGTTCCGCCAAGGCGATGCGCCGGCCGCCCTCGATGTGCTCAATACGGCCTTTACCATCCGCGCCGACCCGGAGATTGCCGCCCACCTCGGCGAGGTGCTGTGGTCGCTTGGGCGCCAGGTTGAAGCACGTCAGACTTGGGAAAAGGCGCGACTTGAACATCCCGCCAGCGAAGCCCTGGCAGAAACCATCAAGCGCTTCCCGCATTGATCCGGACGATTTTTGCCGGCCGGCTGGCCGCTCTGGTGTTTGCGCTGTCCGGTTGCGTTACCAACCCTCCGCTGCCGGTGCGCCCGTCGACCGAGACAATCGTTGCCTTTTCCTTCAGCGGCCGGATTGCCGTGCGTCAGGGTGAAACCCGTCACCACGCGAAGCTGGACTGGCGCCATGACAGTGCCAGCGACGAAATCCTGGTGACGACGCCCTTTGGGCAAGGTGTGGCGGAAATTACGCGCGATGCGAGCGGTGCCCACTTGCTGCTGGCCGACCAGCGCCGTTTTTCAGCGGCCGATTGGGGTGAGTTGTCGCAGGAGGTGTTTGGTTTCCGGCTGCCCTTGCAGGCATCGACGCGCTGGCTACTCGGCAACGTGGCAGAGATCGAAGGCTGGCGCATCCGCGTGACCGAGCGTGAAAGTATCGCCCCCGACGCCCTGCCGACGGTGATCGAGCTTGAACGTGAGCGCGACGACATTACCGTGCGCCTGAAGATCGACGAGTGGGGCGAAGTACGATGAATTGGAGCTGGGCCAGCGACTGGCCGGCGCCAGCCAAGCTCAACCTGTTCCTCCATGTCGTTGGTCGGCGCTCCGACGGCTACCACCTGCTACAGACGGTGTTTCGTTTCATCTCGTTGGCCGACACGCTGCGCTTCGAGCCGCGTACCGATGGGCGTATTGTGCTGGCGACGCCGACATCCGGTGTGCCGCCCGAGCAGGATCTGGTGGTGCGTGCGGCCGTGGCACTAAAAGCTCGCGCCGTCGAGGCGCTCAGAGTCGGTGCTGGCGGGGCGGCATCAGGCGTGACCATTCATTTGGAAAAACGCATCCCCATGGGCGGCGGGCTGGGCGGCGGCAGTTCGGATGCCGCCACCACCTTGCTTGCCCTCAATCACCTCTGGGGCTGCGGGTTATCGCGCCAGGCATTGCAGGCGATCGGGCTGGGGCTGGGCGCCGATGTGCCGATCTTCGTCCATGGCCACAGTGCCTTCGCCGAAGGCATCGGTGAAACTTTTACCAATGTAAGCACACCCGCAACAGCGTATTTGCTGACCATGCCTGCGGTGTCCGTGCCGACTGCAGAGATATTTCGCTCGCCAGACCTCAGACGCGACACACCGGTGATTCTGCCGGCCG
>CAIYZZ010000506.1 GCA_903930805.1 uncultured Rhodocyclaceae bacterium
ATGATCCATTCCCGCATCACCGGTACCGGTAGTTGTTTGCCAGGCGATCCAGTTGGCAACGCCGCTCTCATTTCTGCACATGGCTTTGATTCTTCAGATGAATGGATCATCGAGCGCACCGGAATTCGGGCACGCCACTTCGCTCCGGCGGGGACTGCCGCCAGCGATCTGGCTCTGGTTGCCTGCGAGCGTGCGCTTGCGGCTGCAGGACGAGCGCCGAACGATATCGACCTCATCGTTCTCGCGACCTCAACGCCGGATTTCATTTTTCCCAGCACGGCGACGATGTTGCAGGACAAGCTTGGCATCACAAATGGTGCAGCTGCTTTTGATCTGCAGGCAGTGTGCAGCGGCTTCATCTATGCACTGACCGTTGCTGAAAAATTTATTCGTTCCGGTTCCCACAAGCGAGCACTGGTCGTCGGCGCCGAAGTGTTTTCGCGCATTCTGGATTGGCAAGATCGCGGGACCTGTGTTCTGTTTGGCGATGGTGCGGGCGCAATCGTTCTGGAAGCCAGTGAAACACCGGGTATTTACGCCACCTCGCTACATGCCGATGGCCGTCATCGGGATATTCTGTCTGTCGCGGGACATTTGAGCGGCGGACAACCAATGGGCGATCCTTTTTTGCGCATGGATGGTCAGGCTGTATTCAAGTTTGCCGTCAAGGTGTTGGCCGAGGTGGCCGAGGAAGTGTTGGCCGCTGCTGGCATGACCGCAGATCAGGTCGATTGGCTGGTGCCGCATCAGGCCAATATCCGTATCATGCAGGCGACGTCGAAGAGGTTGCGTCTGCCGGCCGAAAAGTGCATCGTGGCGGTTGATCATCACGGCAATACTTCGGCTGCTTCGGTGCCGTTGGCACTTGACGAGGCCGTGCGCTCCGGGAAAATCCGTGGAGGGGATACGGTACTGCTCGAAGGTGTCGGGGGTGGTTTTACTTGGGGCGCAGCTCTGTTGAAACTATGACTTTCGGATGATGTCATGATGAAATTCGCTTTCGTGTTTCCCGGTCAGGGTTCGCAATCGCTCGGCATGATGGCTGCGTATGGTGACACCCCGGTGATCCGTGCCACTTTCGATGATGCTTCCACTTCGCTGGGTCGCGATCTTTGGCAACTGGTTGTGGAAGGCCCGGCCGAAGCGCTTTCGCAGACCGTCAATACCCAGCCGCTGATGCTTACGGCCGGCATTGCAGTCTGGCGTCTCTGGCAAGAAAAAGGTGGCCCGCATCCGGTCATGCTGGCGGGGCACAGTCTGGGCGAATATTCTGCACTGGTAGCTGCCGGCGTACTCGAATTGAAGGATGCTGTGCCACTGGTCGAATTGCGCGCCAAAGCCATGCAGGACGCTGTGCCGGCGGGTGAGGGCGGCATGGCGGCCATCCTCGGCATGGACGCAGAAATGGTCAAGGCGATCTGTGCTGAATCCGCACAGGGCCAGGCTGTGCAGGCCGTCAATTTCAATTCTCCGGAACAGACGGTAATCGCTGGTCATGTGGCTGCCGTGCAACGTGCAGCTGATGCTTGCAAGGTCAAGGGTGCCAAACGTGCTTTGATGTTGCCCGTGTCCGCCCCTTTTCATTCATCGCTGATGCAACCGGCAGCAGAGCGCCTGCAGGCGGCCTTGGCGAGCATGAGTTTCAAGGTGCCGAAGATCCCCGTGCTCAATAACGTCGATGTCGCAGCGCTTGACGATCCGGCTGCCATCAAGGCAGCACTGGTGCGACAGGCGGCGGCACCTGTGCGCTGGGTCGAAATCATGCGCGCCATGCAGGTGGCCGGTATGACCCATATCTTCGAGTGTGGCCCTGGAAAGGTGCTGGCTGGATTGACCAAGCGGTGTGCTGACGGTCTCGCCGGTGGTGCTATGAACGATCTGGCGGGTGTTGAGGCGACATTGGCAGCGATAAAAGGGTAAGGATGATGATGAAACAGATTGCACTCGTGACGGGCGCCTCGCGCGGCATTGGCCGGGCGATTGCCATGGAACTTGGCGCGCAAGGGGTCAGTGTGGTCGGTACGGCAACTACAGAAAGTGGTGCCGCCGAAATTCAGCGGGCATTCGATGCTGCCGGCCATAACGGTTGGGGCACGGTGCTGAACGTGACTGATACCGCAGCCTGCGAAAGCCTGGTTGCCGAGATCGAAAAGAAGTTCGGCTCGGTTTCCATTCTTGTAAACAACGCAGGTATCACGCGCGACAACCTGTCGATGCGCATGAAAGATGAAGAGTGGGATGCCGTGATAGATACCAATCTCGGGGCGGTGTTCCGCATGACCCGTCTGGTGATGCGCAGCATGATGAAAGCCCGTTTTGGGCGCATCATCAACATCACGTCCGTAGTGGGCAGTTCCGGCAATCCTGGCCAGGCCAATTATTGCGCGGCCAAGGCGGGTGTGGCCGGCATGACACGCTCTCTTGCACAGGAATTGGGCAGCCGCAACATCACGGTTAACTGTGTTGCCCCCGGACTGATTGACACCGACATGACCAAGGGGTTGGCCGATGCGCAAAAGGATGCCATGCTGAAGGCGATCCCGTTGCATCGTCTTGGCCAGCCAGAAGATATTGCCCATACCGTGGTTTTTCTGGCGAGCAGCAAGGCAAGTTACATCACGGGTGTCACGCTTCACGTCAATGGTGGCATGTACATGATTTGATGGCTGCCGACCGGAAGGCGTTTTCGGCGGCGGCTTTTGATAAACTACGCAGGTTGAAAACAAACCTGCATTAACAGGGAAGGAGCAGTCAATGGATAACATCGAACAGCGCGTCAAGAAAATCGTTGCCGAACAACTCGGCGTTAACGAGGCCGACATCAAAATAGATTCGTCCTTTGTGGATGACTTGGGCGCCGATTCGCTCGATACCGTCGAATTGGTGATGGCGCTTGAAGAGGAGTTCGAGTGCGAGATTCCTGACGAAGAAGCTGAAAAGATCACTACCGTTCAGCAGGCGATTGACTACGTCAATAACAACCTGAAGAAGTAATTTCCGGGGGGCGCATTGCCCCTTTTTATCCCTATCCGTAGGAGGTTGCCTTGTCGCGTCGCAGAGTCGTCGTGACCGGTTTGGGACTCGTCTCGCCGGTCGGCAATACCGTCGCAGAAGCCTGGAACAACATTCTCGCCGGCACCAGCGGCATTGGCCCCATCACCCATTTCGATGCGTCTGCCCACAAGGCACGCATTGCCGGTGAGGTCAAAGGTTTCGATATATCGACCTACCTGTCACCGAAGGAAGCCCGCCGCATGGATACTTTTATCCATTTTGGCATGGCAGCCGGAATTCAGGCGTTTCGTGATTCTGGTCTCGAGGTCACGGGAGACAATGCTGACCGTGTCGGCGTGAACATCGGTTCAGGCATCGGTGGTCTGCCGATGATTGAGGGGACGCATGACGATTACCTCGCCGGCGGTCCGCGCAAAATTTCGCCTTTCTTCATTCCTGGCACGATCATCAACATGATCTCGGGCAATCTATCGATCACGCTGGGTCTCAAGGGACCGAACATTGCCGTAGTTACAGCGTGCACGACAGGTCTGCACGCCAT
>CAIYZZ010000507.1 GCA_903930805.1 uncultured Rhodocyclaceae bacterium
AGCATGTCATCGCAAAGATGGCAGTAAGATCTGCTATAAAGGGTCAGGACGGGCTTATTTATCTTCTACCCCCTTGATAGTAATGAAGGTTTGATTGTCGCCACGACGCACCAGCAAGGTAATGCTGATGCCTTTGTCGTATTTCGCCAGCAGGCCATTGAACTGATCCACCGAGCGAATTTCGGTCTGCACCCCCCGCTGGATCAGCGCCAGGATGACATCCCCCTGGCGCAACTCGCTCCGACCACCCTCGCGCACCTCTTCAACGATCAGGCCATGACGAATACCCATCTGACGCTTCTGTTCGGCGCTAGTCTCGGCCAAAATCAAGCCCAGGCGATTGGCTGGCGCGGGTTCAGCAAGTTTTCCACGCCGCGCACCACGGCCATTAATCGGTTCGTCATGCATTTCACCGACAGTCAGAGTCAAGTCTTTGGCTGTACCCGCACGCCAGACCTGCAAAGATGCCTTGCTGCCGGGCTTGGCATTACCCACCAACCGGGGTAGATCGCTCGACTGGGCGACAAGCTTGTCGTTAAAACGCAAAATGACATCGCCAGTTTCCAGGCCTGCCTTGTCAGCCGGACCGCCCTTCTCAATCGAAGCAACCAGTGCGCCTTGCGGTTTGCTCAGACCGAACGAATCGGCCAGTTCCTTATTGACCTCCTGGATCATCACGCCGATACGACCACGACTGACCTTGCCGGAAGCACGCAGTTGAGCCTGCACCTCCATCGCCACATCAATGGGAATGGCAAACGACAGCCCCATGAATCCACCGGTGCGGCTGTAGATCTGCGAGTTGATGCCAACCACCTCTCCCTTCATGTTGAACAGAGGTCCTCCAGAATTCCCCGGATTGATGGCAACGTCGGTCTGAATGAAAGGAACAAAGTTTTCCTGCGGCAGCGAGCGACCCTTGGCACTGACAATACCGGCCGTAACGGAGTTCTCGAAACCGAAGGGGGAACCGATCGCCACAACCCACTCACCAACGCGCAGTTTGGCTGGATCGCCCATACGCACGACCGGCAAGCCACTGGCTTCGATCTTGATCAAGGCAACATCAGTACGTTTATCCGCACCGATCACCTTGGCTTTCATTTCGCGCTTGTCGATCAATTTAACTACGACTTCGTCGGCTCCATCAACTACATGCGCATTAGTCAATATGTAGCCATCCGTGCTGACGATGAAACCTGAGCCTAGCGATTTGCTTTCTTGATCACGTGGTATGCCCGGGAACTGCTTGGGAGCAAAACGACGAAAAAGTTCGAAGGCTGGATCATTTTCATCAAACGGAAACTGATGCGTAAGGCTCTGATTGCGAATCACCTGCGTGGTACTGATGTTCACCACTGCCGACCCCTGCTTCTCCGCCAGGTCAGCAAAATCCGGTAATTCGGGGGGCTGCGCCAGACAAAGATTAACAACAAGCAACAGCCAGACTGCCAGCATCAATCGTTTCAGCATGGATTCACCCCTCATGGAAAAATAAAGAATTATTTTTGAAACTGATCGATAAATCGGACCCCGACCGACTGGAATAAAATCCTCTGCGGCGCATCAGGAGATAACCGCCGATGAGGCCTAGCAGCGCACCTGCGATCGATGCAAATTCATTGGAAACCATCAGGTCAAGCACTGTCGCACCAGCCAAAGCCAATAGCAAAGGCATGCCATAGGCCAGCCAGACCGCACGCATTATCAAGCCATCTGCGGCACAGATCACCACCACATCTCCAGGGCGGGCATGGATCGTGTTCGATAACCGCAAGAGATGTCCCGATTGCCCTGAGACTCCATCCAGGAGGGAATCCGGGCCGGAGCGATGACATCCATCCTTGCGGGCACACGCACCACAGGCACTGCGCGCTCCCTCGGCTCGCACCCACACATGCTCACCTTCGAGACGCACCACGACAGCGTCGGTCTCGATCATTTGCTCCGAGCCTCTTCGCGACACCGAAACACATCAGAGGAACTGTTGTTACGGCAGTCACGACGATATCCTCTCGCGTTACCCCATCCCGGATTCACGGCGACCAGCGTAGGCTGAACACTCTGCGGATTACCAAAAGTCGATATGAAAGTCGGCGCTGACGGCACGGCAGCTACCCGGTTTTCCGTCGAACCGGGTAGTGAATTACTGGTTAACCCCAGCCAACCGACGACCGCCACACCTGCCACCGAAGCCGCAAGCGCCCACACGGGATGATGGGATCTCGTCAGTTGCGGACTGCGCGGCGCGAGCACTACGGGCTCTTCTCTAATTCTCGCCATCACGTTGCATGTCATGTCGGGGACATCCAGAAATTCCCGGCGTATCTGATCACCAATCAGCGTGTATGTACGCCACGCCCGACGTAACTCCTCCTCGCGAGCAACCACTTGCAGAAGCGGTCGCATCGCATGGGGCCCTAGTTCGCCATCGAGCAGAGCAGACATTTCAGGTAGTTGCGATTTCATATCAAATTCTCCGCATTCACCATCTTCGATCCGGCACCGCATCCAGTAGAGGGCGCAGTTGGCTTGCGATCGCTTCCCGCGCCCTAAAAATCCGCGAACGTACCGTACCGATCGGGCAATCCATCACTTGTGCAATCTCTTCATATGTCAAACCATCGATCTCACGCAACGAAATGGCTGTCCGCAAATCATCAGGCAGGGCATCCATCGCCAGATTCACCGTTTCTCCAATTTGCCTCGACATCAATACCCGGTCGGGCGTATTGTCGTCACGGAGCAAACCTCCATCTTCGGCACCTTCCGTTTCATCTTTATCACCGGCAAGATCGCTCACCGTCGGCACGCGCCGACCATGCGTAATCAGCCAAGTCTTTGCTGTATTGACACCAATACGGTAGAGCCAGGTGTAAAAGGCGCTCTCGCCACGAAAACCTGACAAGGCCCGGTAAGCCTTGATGAAGGCTTCCTGGGTAACATCTTCCGCCTCGGCAGAGTCGCGCACAAAACGCATTACCAGACGCAACAATCTGCGCTGATACTTGCTGACCAACAGGCTGAAGACTTCCCGGTCGCCGGACTGAACCCGCTCGACCAGTACCAGATCGGCTTCGCGCTCTCCCATGGCTATCAGGTGTTCCCATCGAAAAATGGTGGGGAACGAGTATAGCCGACACCTTATTGACAGCCGCCGCCGCACTCCGTGCCTTCAGTTGTGCCATGTAATGAATCCTTTCGCTGCAAGCAGTGACCGACGTAACAAGAAATAGTTCCATGTCCAGTCATGAAGAATGCAGCAAGGAATACCCCATGTTATAGTCGGACGCATCATGTCCCCGTCAGGGTTACCACAAAAATTCGATGTAATAGTGATTGGCAGCGGACTGGCTGGCCAGTCTCTGGCGTTGAGGCTTGCCGATACCCATCGAGTGGTACTAGTCACCAAACGACTGATTGACGACTCCGCGACCAACTGGGCACAAGGAGGCATCGCGGCCGTACTCGACGGCACCGACTCGGTCGAATCACACATTCAGGATACCTTCACCGCTGGCGCCGGTCTGTGCGACCCGGTCGCGACACGTTACGTCGTCGAACATGGGCGGACCGCCATCGACTGGCTTATCGAACTGGGCGTCCCTTTCACGCGCGACGATTACGGCTACCACCTGACGCGTGAAGGCGGCCACAGCCATCGACGCGTCATCCATGTCGCCGATGCCACTGGCGCGGCAGTACAGCAGACTCTCAGCCAGAAAGTTCGCCAGCATCCCAACATCAAGGTGCTGGAACGTCATATCGTCGTGGACTTGATTACCGGCACGAAACTCGGTCTCAAGAATCAGCGTTGCTGGGGGGCCTATGTGCTCGATATCGACAACGAACAAGTGTTGACCCTTGGCGCACCCAACACGGTTATTGCCAGTGGCGGCGCTGGCAAGTCTTATCTCTACACCACCAACCCGGACACGGCCACCGGCGATGGCATCGCCATGGCCTGGCGTGCCGGCTGCCGGGTGGCGAATCTGGAGTTCATTCAATTTCACCCGACCTGCCTCTACCATCCGCACGCCAAGTCTTTCCTGATCACCGAAGCCATGCGTGGCGAAGGCGGCATCCTGCGCCTGCAGGATGGCACACGATTCATGCCCAACCATGATGAACGCGCCGAACTTGCGCCACGCGATGTCGTCGCCCGTGCCATCGACTATGAAATGAAACGCCAGGGTCTCGACTGCGTCTACCTCGACATGACACATAAGGGCGAGGGATTCCTGCGCACCCATTTCCCCAACATCCATGCCCGTTGCCGCGAACTGGGCATCGACATTGCAAAACAACCGATCCCTGTGGTACCGGCAGCACATTACACCTGTGGAGGTATCATCGTCGATCTGGCCGCGCGCACCGACATCCCCGGCCTGTATGCGCTGGGTGAAGCTTCCTGCACCGGGTTGCACGGCGCCAACCGCCTGGCCAGCAATTCCTTGCTCGAATGCGTCGTCTTCAGCGCAGCCGCCGCCGCCGACATCCGTGCCCAGAAAACCGTCAAGTTTCCAAAATTGCTACGTTGGGACGAAAGCCGCGTCACGGATGCGGACGAGGAAATCGTCATCTCGCACAACTGGGATGAACTACGCCGCTTCATGTGGGACTATGTCGGGATCGTACGCACCAGCAAGCGACTAGAGCGCGCTCAGCACCGCATTCGTCTGCTGGAAAAGGAAATCGACGAGTTCTACTCACATTTCCGTGTCAGCAATGACCTCATTGAGCTACGCAACCTGGTACTGACGGCGCATCTGATTGTCGAATGCGCGCTGCGCCGCAAGGAAAGCCGCGGGCTGCATTTCAGTCGCGACTATCCCGGTACACTACCGCAGGCCCGCAACACCATTCTCAAACCGAAGCGTTGACTCTGGTTTTGGCGCGCCATTGCAACCAGAGTCGCAATTGCCTGTAGTTGTCCGTACTCACTGAATCGGCAAGTAAAGGCAGCACAAGGCGCTTTCCTTGGCAACGCAATGACAACACGATCAACCCAGGAAGAATGGTCGTGTACGGTTCAATTGTTGCAATTGTCGCCGTCTCGCCAGCGCCGACTTTTGTTTCTATTTCAAGCTCGCCGCGAGTTCCAAGATGCAGCATGGCCACCATTTGTCGCTGCTGCCGCTGGAAAGAAATAATCAAAGAGGAAGCAACAATCCCGATCAAAGCCAGACGCACCACCGCAGGGATCATCAACAACGAGACACTCCCCGCCGCAAGTGCATGCGCGAATACCAGAATCGTCCTCAGCCGTCTGGATCTGCGCAACGGAATGGAGACAGGCAGTTTCAGATGCGCTTGAACGCCAGCGTGCCGTTGGTGCCGCCGAAACCGAAGTTATTTTTAATGGCAACGTCGATCTTAATATCCCGCGCGATATTGGCGCAGTAGTCAAGGTCACACTCGGGGTCTTGCTCGAAGATGTTGATCGTCGGCGGCGAAACCTGATGATGCACCGCCAGCGCCGTCACCACCGATTCAAGGCCACCCGCACCACCAAGCAAGTGGCCGGTCATCGACTTGGTTGAATTCACCACCAACCGCTTGGCCGCATATCCCATGGCGAGTTTGATCGCCTCGGTTTCGTTCTTGTCGCCGAGCGGTGTCGACGTGCCATGGGCATTGATATATTGCACCTGATCGGGGTTAAGTCCGGCATCTTTGAGCGCGTTCGCCATGCTGCGGCGCGGACCATCAGTATCAGGTGCAGTCATGTGATAGGCATCACCACTCATGCCGAAACCGACCAACTCGGCATAAATCCGGGCGCCACGTTGCTTGGCATGCTCATACTCTTCGAGCACCATGACGCCAGCGCCTTCACCCAAAACGAAACCATCACGTCCCTTGTCCCACGGACGACTCGCCGTAGTCGGATCATCATTGCGCGTCGACAACGCCTGCGCTGAGGCAAACCCACCGACAGTCAGCGGCGTTATGGTTGCCTCGGCACCACCACAGACCATCGCATCGGCATCGCCGTACTGGATCAT
>CAIYZZ010000508.1 GCA_903930805.1 uncultured Rhodocyclaceae bacterium
CCGAGGACGTCTTTTTTACGTCTAGCCACCCTGGCCATCTGGTCTCGGTGGCTTTTGTTTTTGGAGGCCGCAATGATCGTCATACACAACTACAAAGATGCACACAGCAAATGGCAGCAAGGCGAGATCCCGTTTCGGCTGCTGCAGGAAAGGTACGGCGGCAGGCATCGTCTTTGAGGGGTGCCTTGCCGGCTGACCTTCTTTGTTGTGATGGGCTTACGAGGATGGAGATAAATGCGTGAGAATTGAGATGGTGACAGAGGTGACAAGATAATCTATGATGGCAAAGTCTGACATATAGGAGGTTAAGCATGTCCTTGAATGTATCTTTACCTATCGAACTGGAAAACCGTGTTCGCGAGCATGTGGCATCTGGGCTCTATGGTTCCGCCAGCGAAGTAATTCGTGAAGCATTGCGAATCTTTGAAGCCTATCAGTCGATGCAGGCCAAGACATTGGCAGTATTGAAGGCGGATATTGCAGAAGGCATGAAAGATTTGCGTGCCGGCAATTATGGCCCGATTGATCTTGAGGAATTCAAGAAGAGGAATCGTGCCGCGCTCAAAAAACGGAGCAAAGCCTGATGGCGGTTTTCTTTGTCGGACGCGCCCAACAGGATCTCGATGAGGCGTGGCTCTATATCGCTGAGGAGAGTCTGTCTGCAGCTGACAACATGATCGCAACGATTCTCAGGGAAGCCAAGGTACTGGCAACCCAGCCATTGATGGGGCGTCAGCGACCTGACTTGGCCAGAGGCCTGCGTAGTTGGCCAACATCGACATCGTACATTCTGTTCTATGCCATCAAAGGCGATGATGTTGTCGTCATTCGTGTGTTGCACCATGCACGCGATATGCAGCATATCACCTGGTTCCACTGACCCAGCGCCGAACCAACCCTGCCATTCGTTATAGCCGCCATTGGGTGGGCGGTGGGTGGCGCGGGAAACCGGCCTTCGTTTGGTGTTGAAACACCCGCGCTCATCATAGTTCCAGCGCATCGGGTTGTATCCTCCCGACGCACTCATGGACACGCCGTCACGCAACCGAACTGGCTAAATACCTCCATAAACTTGCCTACACTATTTCCCATATAAATCACACACTGGCCTTGTAACGGAGATCCAGATGCCTTTCCGTCAGGATCCATGAATCGAATTCTTCCGTTACGCGATGCTGCTTGCGTCATTCAAAAGATGTTGGCAGAATGTGCCATAAAGCTTATTTGGGAGATTGTCATGCCAACACGCAATGTGGTGCTAACAGACAGCCAGGCAAAGTTTGTGGAACAGATGGTGGCAAGCGGTCACTATCAGAACGCGAGTGAGGTGCTGCGTGAGGGGTTGCGTCTGGTGCAGTCACGTGAGGCAGAACAAGCAGCCAAGCTCGCTGCCTTGCGCGACGCGGTGGCGGTAGGGATTGCTGATATCGAGGCTGGGCGCTTCATCACGTTTCATACACCAGAAGCCCTGGATAAGCATCTGTATGCCTTGGCCGAAGAGGCAATCGGCGCAACATGAAAGTGCGCTGGAAGGTTGGGCTGGCACATCAGGCTAGACAAGATTTCTCCGCCATCCTGCATTGGACAGCAGAACACTTTGGCCGCCGACAGGCTCGGGATTACGGCACCACGCTGCGCAGTGCGCTCAAGGCGCTGGCCGATGGCCCGGGCATCATCGGCTGCCGTTTCCATGAAGAACTTGGCTCCGGCATTTTGAGCCTGCACGTCGCCCGCCGGGCGCGCAAGGGCAGACATTTCATCCTGCTGCGTGCCAATGCCGAAACAAAAACCATCGAGGTGCTGCGCATCCTGCACGACTGCATGGATTTAGCCCTGCATCTGGATGATTGATGTTGCCTGTCCCCGTGGATCTGGTTACCTTTCGTGTCATCTATGTTGCCAAGTTTGCCGATGCCGTATATGTGCTGCATTGTTTTCAGAAAAAGTCGCAGCGTACCGATCCGCAAGATATAGCGCTTGCAAAGAAGCGTTACAAGGAACTACTGAAGGAGCAACCATGAGCAAAGGACAGAAATTCGCCAGTGTTTGGGATGCCATCGAAGATACCCCGCAACAGGCCGCCAGCATGCGTGCCCGCTCTGAGTTATTGATGGCATTGCAGCTGTGGGTTAAGAAAGTTGGCATTACGCAAGCAGCAGCTGCCTGCCAGTTTGGCATCACGCAACCACGTATGTCTGATTTGATGCGCGGCAAAATCGATCTGTTCTCTCTCGACGCACTAATGGATATGGCCACCGTCGCCGGTTTGGACCCCCATGTGGTCATCAAAAAGCCGAGGGCGAGCAGCCGTAGACATCAGTCAGAGGAACTCGCAGTAGCCTAAATCTGCATTACGAAAACCAACCCTGCCATTCGCTATAGCTGCCACTGGGTGGGCGGTGGGTGGGTGGCGCGGGAAACAGAAAGTGCCAGATTTCCCATCGGCCATTCGCCTTAGGCGGGGTGGGGCATCCGGGAGAAATTTCCCCCGGTGCAGTTGGGTGGTGGATGGGTAGTGGGGAACGGCGACCCAGAAACATCCCGCAACTCCTTGAGGCGCATCGAACTCCAAGCGGGGTTAACAAGTTCGCTCACTACGGGTGTGGATGCTCATGCTAACTTCACTGGCGGTTCGGGCAACGACACGTTCATTGCCACAATTGATGGCACGACGAACGCAGTCACATCGACCCTGTCACCCCTGGATTCGCTTGATGGTGGTGCTGGCGTTGGTGATGCCATGGAGCTTGACATTTTGAATGGTGTTGGCGCTGCTGGCGCAGCTCTTGCAGCTCTTCCCGCAGTTACTGTTGCCAATATTGAAACCGTGAATACCACCTCCAGCCGGCGTATTATCAACAGGCCGTCAAGTGGATCAGGTAATGATCAATTTTCTTGGTACCCTAGCACTTCCCATGCACCCCACTTATGACCGTTCCTGACAACGCCGAAGCCAAAGCCGCCAATCACCAAGGGGCAACCCATCACCGTCAGGGTCGGTTGGCCGAAGCAGAAACCTGCTACCGGCGTGCCCTTATCTTGTGCCCTGAATTTCCTGAGGCGCTTAACAATCTGGGCGTTCTGGCCCGTAGCCGGGGTGAATTCAAAACTGCTGAGCAGCACTTTCGTGACGCCCTATGAGGGGGCTAAACACATTGAAACCAAATAACACCCTCTGGCACCACGCCGTCATCCAGCGCGAACACCGCCAGCAGCAGAACGGCCACAAGAGTGCCGTACTGTGGTTCACCGGCCTCTCCGGTGCGGGCAAGTCGACCCTTGCCCATGCCGTCGAAGAGAAACTCCACCACCTAGGCGTGCGCACCTATGTTCTCGATGGCGACAACGTCCGCCACGGCCTCTGTGGCGATCTGGGGTTTTCGCCAACGGATCGTACCGAGAACATTCGCCGCATCGGCGAAGTCGCCAAGCTGATGGTCGAAGCCGGCGTGATCGTGCTCACTGCCTTCATCTCGCCCTTCCGCGCTGACCGCGAACGGGTGCGGGGACTGATGATGCATGGTGATTTCCTCGAAATCTTCTGCCGCTGCCCGCTCGAGGTGTGCGAAACGCGCGACGTCAAGGGTCTCTACAAGAAGGCCCGTGCCGGGGAGGTGAAGGAATTCACCGGTATCTCTTCACCCTATGAGGAACCGGTTGCGCCGGAACTGGTGGTCGATACGGCCAACCTGATGCTGGACGAGTGCGCGGAACAGGTGCTGGCCCTGTTACGGGAGCGCGGTATTCTCAGACCTGCCGTCTGACGCCGTCCCGCCAACGCCGACTATTTCACATTCAAGGAACCCGAAATGCCCACCATCAAGATTGACGAAAAAGACTACGAACTCGACACCCTCTCCGAAGAAACCAAGGCCCAACTCGTGATGCTCCAGTTTGTCGATGCCGAACTGCAAAGGCTGGCCTGCACTCGCCAAGGGCCAGTCAGCCATCAACTCATCTTGATGCAATTCCATCCAGGCTTGCACCAACTTCATCTGCCGGCTTGGTAAATTACCTTCCAGCAATGCACCATCCGGAACCCTAAGCACTGCCTTAAATTGGCTCTGTTCCAAAATAGTGTTGATGATTGGGCACGGCCTCCGTGCAGCAAGGGTTTGCGACGAATCATAAAAACATGTCGAAACGCAGGACTGGCAAAGGTGTGAGGTTTCCATCAACACCAATTTAGAACATACCTTCCGTCATCCACCCCGGCCATTGGGTCTGCGGCCACTGCGCCACCCGATAACCCTGA
Organism: uncultured Rhodocyclaceae bacterium; assembly: GCA_903930805.1. Taxonomy (GTDB): domain Bacteria; phylum Pseudomonadota; class Gammaproteobacteria; order Burkholderiales; family Rhodocyclaceae; genus Sulfuricystis. The sequence continues at coordinate 4,256 of CAIYZZ010000508.1, forward strand.
TGCAGGATACCCAGCCATTGCCGTAGCGGGGTGGCGGCAAAGCCGATACTGGCCGACTGCCCTGCTTCTCCCTTGAAGACG
>CAIYZZ010000509.1 GCA_903930805.1 uncultured Rhodocyclaceae bacterium
AACCACTTCGACACCAATTCTCAACGTGCTCTCGCCAGAATTCCGGCCCGTGTCTCGTCGCCATCTCTTGCACCTTTGGAAAAACACCAAGAGTGCCCCCGCTCAATAGAGTAGTACATATGGACTGGCCGGAGCCTTACATATGAGTTCTTGAACTCTCGCTTCGAATGTCAGCGAAAACCCCGGAATACGGCCGTATTTATTGCGCTGCTACCTGACATTTATTCCACAGAATGGATATGATTGCAAAAACAACGAATGGAGGTGAAACATGCCCCGCACCGCTGCTGTACAAAATGTCGCCAATAGAACGAGGGTGCTCAGCACGGCTGTCGCTGAAACAGCGCAACGACTTGAGATTGGCGCAACGGATCTCGGCCACATTATCGGCGTCAGTCAGCCCACCGCATCGCGCCTGATTGCCGGCGCCTATGAACTCAAGGATGGTTCAAAATCATGGGAACTGGCTGCATTGTTCGTGCGGATGTACCGTAGCCTGTTTTCTATTGTTGGCAACCACGATGACCTGGCCAGGGCTTGGTTGTATTCCGCCAATGATGCCTTTGGGGGACAATCGCCGATGGAGGCCATTCGCAGCGCCCAAGGCTTGGTAAAGACCTGCACGTACATCGATGCCCACCGCGCTCCGACCTAGCGCCAGCCCCTGGTCGGGTGCCGGGTGGCGTGCGGTCGAGGCGCAGCACAAGAACGCGACCCTGAGCCTGGTGCATGGCAACCTGACCGCGCAGGCACTGCTCGAGGAAATCATCGAGGAAGTCAAACCGATTCTGCCGCCAGAAGCCAAGGGACTGCATTGGCTATTGAGCACACCATTCCGCTACCCGCCTCCACCTTCCGGTTCGCGCTTTCGGCGCCCATGGGATCCTGGCGTTTTTTATGGTGCCGAAGATACGCGAACCGCTTGCGCCGAAGCGGGCTACTGGCGGCTGCGTTTTTGGATGGATAGCCAAGAGTTATCGGCCAAAACAGTGTCGATACAAATGACACTGTTCCAATTTGAGGCCACGGCAGCCGCCATGATCGACCTGACCGCACCGCCCTTCAAGCGACAGCGAAAAAAGTGGATTGATTCGCAAAACTACACTGCCCCCCAGGCGCTTGCCGTTATGGCGCGTGCCGAGGGCATTGACATATTCCGCTACGAGTCGGCACGGAATGGTCCCGATGGCCGCTGCCTGGCAATGCTCACGCCCACCGTGTTCAAGAAGTCAAACAAAACCCATCACCCCATCCAGGAAAGCTGGAGTGTCCTGATCGAACCACCCAATTTGACGGTATGGCAACGATCGATCAACAACGACAGCTTTTCGTTCCGGTATTGAGGTCATTCAAGCGGAAGACAGGGAAGGAAGTCACCAACCCTATTCCAGTTCCAATTCCCGCACGCGTTCCTTGACGGGTGCAGCGATCACGTAATCACTCGCCAACTCTTTCTGCCGTGACCGTCCCAAGACCTGATTGAGATCCTCCTCCATGCCGGCGGGTGCGAACACGCGCAGTCGCTGGCGATGACGGGAAACGGAAACGTAGGCCCATTCCCGATCCGTCATGTTTTCCGACAGCAGTACGGAAGCTTGGTCGCACGTCACCCCTTGGGCCTTGTGCGTGCTGATAGCATACATCCGCTTTCGTGCCAGCGAGCATCAGGCTCTCACCAGGCTTCGCAGGATCGCGCTGCGCCAGCCAGTCCTCTACCATCACCGCTGCCACCACGTCGTCCCGCTCGATCCGCAACTGTCCTGCTACCGTCAGCTGCTCAATGGCTGCCAAAGCGTCTCCACCGATCAGTTTTTTGACGATGGCACTGCCTTTCTGCAAGCCATCGGCGGCCTTGCCAGCGAGAGCGGTGCCAATCACCTGAAGGCCTGCCTCCTCCCATGCCAGCCGCGCCCGACTGAGCATGAAGGACTTGCCGGTAACCTCCAACGTCTCAATGCAGCACCACCGCCTGAGTCACATTCGGGCTGCTGCCTTCCGTCATCCACCCCGGCCATTGGGTCTGCGGCCACTGCGCCACCCGATAACCCTGATGCAGGATACCCAGCCATTGCCGTAGCGGGGTGGCGGCAAAGCCGATACTGGCCGACTGCCCTGCTTCTCCCTTGAAGACG
>CAIYZZ010000510.1 GCA_903930805.1 uncultured Rhodocyclaceae bacterium
CTGGCCGGCACCGGTGATCATCGATGAAGTCCAGTATGCCCCACAGTTGTTTTCGGCGATCAAGTTGCAGGTTGATCGGGAGAAGACCAACGGCCAGTTCTGGCTGACCGGTTCGCAAAAATTCCAGCTGATGCGCGGCATTACCGAAAGCCTCGCCGGACGTGTTGCCATCGTCGATCTGCTGGGCCTGTCGCAAGCCGAACTGGACGGGCGCGCCGAAACGACCCAACCCTTTGTGCCGACCGCCGAATGGATCGCCAGCGCCCGGCAGCAGACAAAGCCACAGTCCCTCATGAATGTGTTCGAGCGCATCTGGCTTGGTGCCTATCCCAGGCTGAACACACAGGGCACCCAGACTCGGGATCTGTTTTATCGCTCCTACATCCAGACCTATATCCAGCGCGACGTGCAGGATGTGCTGAAGGTGTCGGACCAGACCGCCTTCAACCGCTTCTTGACCGCCGTGGCCGCCCGCACGGGGCAGTTGCTGAATGTCGCCAGCCTGGCACGCGCGGTCGATATCGACAACAAAACCGCCAAGGCCTGGCTCTCGGTGCTGGAGACATCGGGGCTGGTGTATCTGCTCCAGCCCTACCATTCCAACCTGACCAAGCGCCTCGTCAAGGCACCCAAGCTCTATTTCCTCGATACCGGCCTGGCGGCTTATCTCACCCGCTGGCCGGATGCCGCATCGCTTGAAGCGGGGGCCATGTCCGGTGCGCTGCTGGAAACCTGGGTGGTCAGCGAGATCCTCAAGAGTTACTGGCACAACGGGCTGGAGGCTCCGCTGTTTTTCTATCGCGACGCCGACCAGCAGGAAGTCGACCTGATCGTCGAATCCGCCGAGGCCTTGTACCCGGTCGAGATCAAGAAAACCGCCTCACCCTCCCGCAACGCCAAGCGGCATTTCACGGTGCTCGACAAACTGAACAAGCCCGTGGGCCACGGCGCAGTGATCTGCTTCGTCGAGCGGGACATTCCGCTCTCGCGCGACGTTACGGCGATTCCGCTGGCGTATTTGTGAGCCAGGACGAAACAAGCCCTGAGCGCTCAGCCTGTGCGCCGTCCCACCAGCGCCGACTTTTCTCATGCAACGGTCGCGTATCGGCCAGAAGCTGCCAGTGGCTGTTACTTTTGAACCCACTACAATTACCACTCCCGCAGTGTCACCTACCCCATTGACGCAATACCAAAGCTCCTTCTTCTTGCCTGTAGCCTTTGTATCTCTTTCTTCGCGCGTGCAGAAGACGCGGCAATCGAACAACTGTTTCTCAATGCAGGTATCACCCCTTCGCGCTATTCCGATGCAGACCGGAAAGCAAAGCGGGCGGCAATAGAAAATGTCTTCTGACATACGCACCGGCCCGTTTCCAGTTTATTGAAGAATAAGCGCCAGGCAAGTAGTATATTGCCAGTGTCATGATACGTTCCTGGTTCGCCGCACTCCTATTCATCCTGTCACCAAATACGTTTGCCGGTGACTACCCCTTCGCTGTCAATGGTGTCCGCAACGGTGTCCAGACAATCCTGATTGCCAGTAATCGGGGACCTGGGACGGTTTCAGTGCACCTTGATGTCACGGGGAGCAACATCGGCAGCAATCGCTCGTTACCAATCGTGGCTGTCGTCCCGCCAAATTCAGAAATGGAGCTTGCCCGCCTGTTTCCTGCCCATCCGGGGACATCCCAACTCCAGTGGACGACCAGTTTCATGCTCGGTAACATTAATGCTCAGGCAGATCCCCAGGCACTGTACCGGCTGCCTTACCTCGATGGCTACAGCTTCACCCTTGGGCAATCCCCTGGCGGCCACATTACGACACACCTCACGGCAGAAAGCCGCGATGCGGTTGATATCACGATGCCTGAAGGCACACCTATTATTGCAGTGCGTGATGGTGTGGTGGTTCGCACCGAAGCTAGGTTTGCAAACCAGGGCGCGCTGGATCCCGCCATGCTCGACAAGGCAAACTATGTCGAGATCGAGCACTTCGACGGCACTATTGCCCAGTATGCGCACCTGCGCCATGGCGGCGTGATCGTCAGCCCTGGCCAGCGGGTAATGGCCGGCGACATCATCAGTTACTCGGGATCGACGGGTTACTCTGGCGGACCACATCTGCACTTTGCCATCCAGGTGACTCGGATGGACAGCCACAACAAGTTTTCGCGGGTATCGATGCCCTTCATGTTCTACGTCGGCACACCGGCAACTGCTTTCAAGTCCGTGGAAGGCCTGCTGGCGACAGCTGACTATGGCAGCCGAGCGGCTATTCCGAAAATGCCAATACCACCGCCACAGGCAAGCCAATCGACCGCAGTAGTGAAAGTGAGACAAGCTTCAGGACAGGAGTCGGGCACGAAGGTAAAGCTGGAGATATCCGGGCCGTATGTCGACTTCATCGCCGGACTGCCAGGATGGGTGCTGTACGCTGGCACAGTGGCTGTCGTGTTGCTCGTGTTCTCGCTGCTGCGGCCAAAGGAAGATGAGTATTCACGGAATGAGCCAAGACTGTGATGCTGGCCTAACGACACTTTGCTGGGCCAGAAAATGTATTTTGACTATGCGAAACCACCAGGCCTTGCCAGCCTTCACCTTCTCGAGGTTGGCATCGACACCACCAACGATGACTTTGCAAAGTTTACCGACGAACTAAGGCTTCCCTTCGAAGAAGTTCAACTTCCGCTCAGGGTCGAATCTTGCCGTCCCGCCAGCGCCGACTTTTCTAGGGCTTACGCATACGACGGCGCAAACGCCTGCTCGGGATTCGCGACCGGCGCATTGCCGGACCAGTAAGGCGAGAGTTTGCGCAACTGGGCGGCGATAGGCGGCACGGCGGCGATGACGCGGTCAATCTCGGCTTCTGTCGTGTAACGCGATAGCGAGAAGCGGATCGTGCCGTGCGCGGCGGTGTAGGGAATGCCCATCGCGCGCATCACGTGCGAAGGTTCCAGCGAACCCGAGGTGCAGGCCGAGCCCGACGAGGCAGCGATGCCGAGCTTGTTGAGCAGCAGCAGGATGCCCTCGCCCTCGATATATTCAAAGGCGATATTGCTGGTGTTGGGCAGACGGTAGAGCAAGTCGCCAGTGGCGAAGGCATGCGGCACCTTGGCGAGGATGCCGCGCTCCAGCTTGTCGCGCAGACGCTTGACGACGGTATTCTCGTGACCGATGTTGGCCATGGCCAGCTCCGCCGCCTTGCCCAGCGCGACGATGCCGGCAGAGTTCTCGGTACCGGCGCGCCGGCCACGTTCCTGATGACCGCCACGAAACAGCGGACGAAAGCGGCAGCCGCGCCTGAGATACAACACGCCGACGCCTTTTGGCGCATGTAATTTATGCCCTGACAACGAGAGCATGTCGATCTTCGTGTTCTTCAGATCGACGGGAATCTTGCCGACCGCCTGCACTGCGTCGGTGTGGAAAATGACGCCGGCCTCATGCGCCATCTCGGCCATTTCTTCGACCGGGAACAGCGTGCCGGTCTCATTGTTGGCCCACATGGCGGAAACGATGGCGACATTAGGCGCAAGCAGCGACTTATAGTGGTCGAGGTCGATGCGGCCTTTCTTGTCGACGGGCAGGCGATGCACGACATAGTCTTCCTTTTCCAGCCATTCGCAGAGCGTGAGGATGGCCGGGTGCTCGACAGCGGTGGTGATGACGACGCGCCGCTCGGGTTGCGCCTTGAGGGCGGAGAGGATCGCGGTGGAATCCGACTCGGTGCCGCAGGAAGTGAAAATGATTTCCGAATCATGCTCGGCGCCGAGTAGTGCCTGCACCTGGCCGCGCGCCGTCTTCAGCGCCTTGCCGACTTGGGAACCGAAACTGTGGATCGACGACGGGTTACCGAAATGTTCGGTGAAGAAAGGCAGCATCGCCGTCACGACTTCAGGATCGACGCGGGTCGTGGCGTTGTTGTCGAGGTAGATGGGGTCCATTTTCCTATCCTGCACGAGCCAATTCTTTGGCCAATTCGCGCGCGGGCAGCACCGTTACCAATTCGCCGAGCGCCTCGCAGAGCTTGGCCTGAATGCCGCCGATCGTCGCGTGTTCCATCATGCAGCCGGCGCAGGCGCCGACCAGATTAAGGTAGATCTTCTTGCCCTGAATCTCGATGAGTTCCATGTCACCGTGGTCGCGCTGCAATTGGGGGCGGATGGTCTCAAGCGTCTGCTCGATCTTGCGGATGCGCTGGTAGTTGGTCAGGCCGTTTTTCGTCGCAGCCGTGGCCGGCGACTTGGCACTCGGGCCTTGCGTCGCACAGGCCGGTGCGGCCTGGTTCACATGGCTGGGCTTCTCGGCGCAGACCTTGGCGAGGATTTCCTCGATGCCTTCGTGGCACGACGCGCAACTGCCGCCGGCCTTGGTGTAGTTCGTCACCTGCTCCACCGAAATGAGGCCGTTGGCGCGCACCACATCTTCGATCATCACGGCGTCGATGGCGAAGCACTTGCAGATCAGCGCGCCTTCCTCGTGGTCGTCGCTCCATGCCTCGCCGCGATAGTTGGCGATAGCCGCCTGCAAGGCCTCGCGGCCCATCACCGAGCAGTGCATCTTCTCGGGCGGCAGGCCGTCGAGATAATCGGCAATGTCCTGGTTGGTGACCTTGAGTGCATCGTCGAGCGTCTTGCCCTTGATGATCTCGGTCAGCGCCGAACTCGACGCGATGGCCGAGCCGCAGCCGAAGGTCTGGAAACTGGCTTCGAGGATGATGTCGGTGGCCGGTTCCACCTTCAGCATCAGCCGCAGCGCGTCGCCGCACTTGATCGAGCCGACATCGCCCACGCCGTTGGCACCTTCGATGGCGCCAGCGTTGCGGGGGTTGAAGAAGTGTTCGCGGACTTTTTCGGTGTATTCCCACATGGCAGGCTCCCTTACATCGTGAAGGATTGCCCGCAACCACACGTGGAAGTGGCGTTGGGGTTGTCGAACTTGAAACCGGTGTGCGTCAGCGTGTCGATGAAATCGACTGTCACCCCGGCCACCAGCGTGTAACTCATCGGATCGACAAGTAGTTTGACGCCCTCGATATCGAGTTCCGTATCGTCCTCCTGCTTCTCGGCTTCGAGACGCAGCCCGTACTGGAAACCGGAACAGCCGCCACCCTGGATCATGATGCGCAGGCCGGCGACGGGGTTCTCGGAACCGCGGATGAAGCGGTGGATGGCTTTGACGGCCTTGGGGGTCAGGGTAATCATGGATATCTCTCCGCAGTGGGGTTTGCTCTCTATGTGCAATCCCTGTGCCACGCCAAGATAAATACTTAACCCTTTGATACGTATAACTTAGAAGTTACGGCGCGGTTTGTCGTGTTTCCTACAAACACCAGGATTTCCCACGGGCGTAGTCGGATCAGCTCGCTTGACGCCGTCCCGCCAGCGCCGACTTTTCAGGCGTGGGCGGCAGCGAGACTTCCCGTGAATTCTCGTACTGACGTGCCGGCACGTTCGCGCGCCTTGACCAGTTTGAGGCGAATGCGTTCCGGTGAGAGGACGACGAGGATGTTCTCGCGCCCGGTCGCAGCATCCGGCCGCACCACGTTCTCGGAGAGCACGCCTTCGCCGGGAAAGAGATTGGCGACGGAGTCGATGGATGCATTGTCCACCTCGGGAATTTCCCCGAGGCGATGCACGAGGATGCCGAAGGACTCGCCGGTCACGCCCCGCACGACGACGATCTGGGTGTAGGTAGCCGGATCCACCGGTTTGCCGAAATGCAGGTGGTCGCGCAGATCGAACACCAGGAGCGGGTCGCCACCGAACATCACCACACCGCGCACATAGCTCGGCATACCTGGCAAGGGGGTAATACCCACCGCGTCGATAGCCTCGACGACATTCAGCGACGGGATGCCGAACCATTCCTCGCCGATATAGAAAGTGGCAATTTCGGTGGATTCCTGTCCAGGCCGGTTACGCGCGGCGTGCGGCATCTGCACCTTTTCCTGGCGGGCCGGCTTTGCCTGAATCATGGTTTGTACCTGGCCGAGCGGAATGAAAATGAGGGCGGCGACGTCATTGCGATAGGCGTCCTGCGCCCCCTTGAACTCGCGGTAACCCGAGGACATTTTCGAGCCGACCGCATAATACTGGTCGCGGTACTCGATGATGTTGGAGTAGGCGCGACCATTGTCGAGGGCGAAGAATGCCTCGTCGATCGACAGCTCGGCACCGACGGTGATACGCGTATCGGTGGCCGCAATTACGCGGCGCTTGCGGTCGGCAAAGACGGCGAAACAACCTTCCGGCACTCTGCCTTTCTCATCGCGCGGCAGGGAATCGCGCAGCATGGCCTCGAATTGCAGCGTGCCATCGAACACGATGCCGATCCCGCCGACCACCTTGTCGGCCTCGCCGGGCGCGCGGATGGCCGCCGCGTAGATGTAGGTAGGGGCGCTGCCATAGAGGTCGGTCGGATCGAAAGCCGAAACCGCGTAACTCTGACTGTCCTTGAGGGCGAGGGTGCGACGAACCCACTCCTCGCCGATCGGTTTGTTGAGACCGCACGCACCCTGCTCGTTCGACACGGCCACCAGCGCACCGCTGGTGTCGAATACCAGCAGGTTTGTATAGACGGTGTAGAGGCCGTTGATCATGCGCAGAATCGCAGCGATACGCTCTGCAGCAGTGGCATCGAGCGGACTTTGGGCCAGGCAATCGCGGAATGCGGTAGTCAGCGCCCACCAGCGACAGTCGTCGGAGCGCTCGTAGAGGTTGCGATCCATGATGTCGATGGCCAGCGAGGCGAGGAACTGGCAATCTTCAAGAATCGACGAGACCACGGTTTCGTGAAGGTTGCCGATGGAGCGGGCGAAAACGTCACGCGTTTTCAGTCCAGTATTGCTGATTTCCCAGAGCAGCACCTTGGAAAAGGCTGGGTTGATGGCTTTCTTGTCACTGCTTTGACGCACGTTGCCGTTCCACACCGAGCGGTTGAGTTCGCGCTGGATGCATTCGGCCTGCTGGGGAATGCCGCGCAGGCCCTCGGAAAATAGCGTCGGGCTCATCATCACGCCAGCCAGGATGTTGGGCGGCACCTTGCTCAAACGATCCGCCGCCGAGCGGGCAAAGGCCTTTTCAAGCGGCACCATGACGTGACCGAGCCAGCCGGGCCCCATGTAGCCCTGATAACCCTTGGTAGCGCGCGTTACCGCCAAGTATTCGCGGCCGGCGAAGCGCACCACCTTGCAGTCGGAGTCGAGCACCTTTTCGAGGCGAGCGCCGACCGGTACGTGGTAGACGTCGCTGCTGGCGATTACCGTGCCCGCGGGGTCCAGCAAGCTCAGGGCGCCCCAGTCGTCCTCCGCGGCGAGGTTGCCGAAAATGCCGGCCGTCTCGTTCGCAAAGCGGAAGCACAGGCACAGAACGCCGAGAGGCCGTCCGCCGTCCGCCGCCATGACGCGGTAGGAATAGATCAGGCTGGAGGCGCGTCCGGGCGCGAGATCGCTGTGGCGAAAGGTCTCGACATAAGCGGCATCGGTGGCCAGCGACTCGGCAATCAGCGGATCCGCAGAGGCGGTCACCGCGTTGTCCGCATCAAGCTGCGCCAACAATTTGCCCGTCGCATCAAGGAGAATGATGTTGTGATAGACGGTGTATTTGCGGGCGTATTCCTGGAAGCGGGCTACCAGCTGTTCGCGGCGCTGACGCACCGATTCGCGGTGCAAGGCATTCTCGCCGTAATCCGCCACGAATTCGAGATAAGCGCGAATGTCGTCATCTGTCGCGAGAAATCCAATGTCGGCAGTGCGCTCGAAGAGGTTGCGCACCATGATATCCACCGCTACCTGAGCCTTCGACTCCATTTCCAGCACAACCTTCTTGCGCGTCTCGATGCCAAGATTGTTGAGCAGCGCAGCGGTCAGGCTGGCAAAAGCCTGGCGCGTGCCGCTCATGTCGGTGCCGGTGCCGGAAAGTTGGCCGAGCAGGGTGAGGTTGTCCCAGACGGCTTGCAGGGTCTGCAACATCTCGCGATATTCCTCGACACTTTCCATATGGCCGATCAGCGGCAACAGGCTGTCGTCGATGGCAATGCCCTTGTACGTCTGCATTGCGGTTTCCCGACCTCAGGCGGCGACGAAAGTGAAGCAACCCTTCGGGCAGGTGCGGCCGCAGGCGCCGCAACCAGTGCAGTCGCCCGGGTTCTTGACGGTCATCATCGCCTTGGCGTCCTCGTCGTCCCAATCGTCCTCGTCGATCTCGTCGTCTTCGCCGCGGTCGACGAGCGTCAGCACGTCGCGCACGCAAACCTTGTAGCAACGGCCGCAGCCGATGCACTTCTTCGGGTCGATCGACTCGGCATAAGTTGGGGTATAGGGCGTGCCGCCCCGGGTAACAGCAGTTGCACTCATGATGGTCCTTTCTGGGATGGGTTACAGTCCGGCCACTTCGGGATAGAGGCCAACGCGTTCGATGGCAACCGACAGAAGCTTGTCGCCCTCGGTCTTCATCTTCGAGAGCGATTCGAAGCCGAAGCGATGCACGTCGCGCAAGGTCTTGTCGAGCGCCACCAGCTTGCCGACGATGATCAGCACACGGCCGAAGCCCTCGTGCGTCAAATGGACAATAGGCACTGCCATCAGGCCGCATTCCTTCTCGATCAGCACGGCGATGGCGTTGTAGAAGGCTTTGACCTGGGAAATGATCACCTCGTCCGGATCGCCGATGATGGGAATCGAGGCCTTGCGCTCCTTGGTCATCACATAAGGTTCGAGGATTTTCTCGGGCGCCCAGCCACTTTGGGTGCCATAGGTGTCGAGGGCGCGCATCTGGCGCACCATCTCCTTGATGAAATCGGTTTCGAGGACAGGATCAGACATGGGGATTCTCCAGCGGGGAAATGAAATGGGTGGCGAGAAGCAGGGTCAGTCCGTCCATGCTTCCTCCGCCATGCGAGCAAAGCGATCGGGGCTGCGACTGGCAGCCAGCGCCTTGTCGATCCAGGGCACGCCACCGGCGCACATACCGGCCTGAATATCCGCCAGAAGATCGCCAATGCGATCCACTTCGGTCACCCGCACCGGCTGAATGCCGACGGCCAGCAATTGCTTGATGGCCGAAGCGCCGACCGCCATGACAAACACGGCGGCGCAGCCCATCAGGAAATCAACCTTGGCGGCGAGCTTGTCCTCATTGCCATCCATTGCGGCGCCCGAAAACTCGCCGACCGCCACCAGGCTGACCTTGTCGGGTGTCACGTCGTAGATGAAGAAGCCTTCGGCAGCGCCGAAATGCTGATTGACGCGCAGGCGGTCACTGCTGGCAAAGGCAACGCGAATCGACATGGCGGCATCCATCTCAGTGGACCAGGCCAGTTGCAGGCGTCGCTGCGCTTTCGTGGCGCCGGGGGCCGTCTTGCCAGAAGATCGAGCGGTAGGGTGTGATGTCATGGTGCTGCCCCAGAATGAGGTTGGCGATGTCGAACAGGGCCTGGCGTGCGCCGCGATAGCCCACCCAGGTATGTGCATAGCCCCCCACCCAGTCGTATTGCGGGAAGCCGGCGCGCAACAGCGGCACGCCCAGCCGTTCTGCCGACGGGGCGGCATGTGAATTGGCGATCACGAGCTTGATGTTGCTGCCGGCGGCGGCGCGCTCCAGATCTTCGAGATCGCCGACAATGACGCTGTCGATCGGCAAGGTTTCCAGCACGGGCGACTTCACCGGCACAACGGCCGCCGCAATCTCCGCGCCCATTCCGACCAGAAAGCGTGAAAAACTTGAAACCAGATCCGGATCGCCTGCCAGCGCCAGCGAAGCGAAGCCGGTCATGAAGTGGGCATCGACCATCGCGTCCTGCAACTGGGCGCGCTGGCGCTCGATCCTGGCTGGCACGGGCTGGCCGGAAATCTCCGCGAGCGCCTGGGTGAAGACATCGCATGCCTCCAGCCCCATCAATCCGTCGAAGCGGTAATCGGGAACGCCAGTTATGTCCTTCAGTTTGTCAGCAGCACGGTTGAGCGAATGGCCGATGACGAGTGTCGCCGCCGCCTCGCCGAGCGTGACGATCTCGGCGGCGGGCGTACCGCCGACGGTGAGCGGCGAAAACTCGGCGTCGATGAGGTGCCCATCAAGCGAGTCAGAGAGATCGGGAACCACCACCGGCCGCAAACCGAAACCTTCGATCCATTCCTTGATAGCTTCGATGTCGCCCGGGGTCAGCATCGATCCGGCCAGCACGTTGACTTGCTTCGGACGCCGTCCTGCCAGCGCCGACTTTTTGGTATCGGCCACCATCGTCTCGATGATCGCCTCGACCGCCAGCGCGAAGCCGGTTTCGAGACAGCCGACGGTATCGGTACTATTCACCGGCACGACATGCACATCGGCGAACTCGGGATGCGCAGTGCGGAACTCATGGATGCAACGACGAATGTCGGTGCCCTGTGTCTCAGACAGGCCGGTAGTACACAATCCGATTACCGCCGGCTGGTTCTTCTCGGCAATCGTCGCCAGCGCCTGCATGACGTTCTCGTCAGCACCCATCACCGTCGCAATCTGATCCATCGCCGTGGTCTGTAGCGGAATCGGCTCCCGGAAGTGGCGCACCAGAAAAACCTTGGCAAACGCCGTGCAGCCCTGCGAACCATGCAGCAGCGGCAGGGCGCGATTCAGGCCGAGAAAAGCCAGCGAAGCGCCCACCGGCTGCGAAGCCTTGAGCGGATTGACCGATAGCGGTTTGGGGGTGCGGATGATTTTGGCCACGACATGACGGCAAGAGGATGTTTCCCCTTCATCGCAAACCGCATGCCAGCATTAAACTTGTTATTTATCAGTATATTAGCGAGAATGCGGCTTGTAGCAAACGCGACAACTCACCAAATACCTGTCGGTTTGCGCCAATCGCATCTATGGCTGGCAACAGGACACCGGCGACTTCATGTCCGAGGCCTTGCGTACCGAAATTCTTTCGAGAGCAGGAATCGTAGCCAGGAGAAACGGTGGGGCGGATAGGCCAACAGGTTCGTTGCAGGTACCGGGAAACCGTTGGGTGTTGATAGGGGTGCGTGTCGGGCCAGAAATACCACTCAGAAATTGTGGTTACCTGGATGACCGTTGCTCTGGGTCAATCCCTGTGCCTGACTGTCGGTGCAGAATCCCAAGCAAAGTGTAGTTTGCCCGCCCATGTTAGGCGTGCCTAGAACGATTAGCCATCCCAAGATAACCATGACATTGAATCAGCAACCCATCCGCACAAGTACGGGTGACAGTGAGCGGGTAGCGATCCAGCATCTGCGCATCTCCGCAGGCATGTTGGCCTTTTTCCTCCTGGCATTCGCAGCGATAGCTACCTGGTCCGCCTGGACAGACGAAAAAGGCGGCTCAGTCAAGAATCTGACCACCATAACGGAGCTGGAGGCACGGGCGATAGACAGCTACTTCACTCATCTGGAGGCTGACTTGGGAGAACTCAGTGCAGAGTTAATCCGGAAAGGCGACAAAATCGACCTCGAGCAGGCCTACGGACTGGTCAAACAATTCAAAGCCGCTCATGCGGAACTGTACAACGTTACACTCATCAAGCCGGACGGTGAAATACTGCTGACAGCAAAAAATCCGCCGGGCTCCACCCATGCGACGCTAGCCAAGGAACCCTCCTTCATCGAGTTTATCGAAGCACTCAAATCGGGAAAGGAAAGCGGTATAGGGCGCCCCCTGATTGGTGTGGTGAACAAAATCGTGATCGTTCCTGTTCGCCATCCCATCAGGGATCGTCAGGGCAATTTGGGCTACATCGTCAGTGCCAACTTGCCGCATGATCATCTACAGACATTCTGGAAAGATGCACCGATCACTACAAAAGCCGCCATCGGGTTGATGCGTGATGACGGTTTTTTGCTCAGCCGCTACCCGGTTCCGACCAATTTATCGCTGGAACAAATCTATGGCAAACCGCGGACGGGCGCATTAATCAATTTCCTGCATCAGCAAGGATTCCCAGAGCGCGGGTATATACAAGGACCAAGCAGTCTGGATGGACCAGACTTCTTGAATGCGTTTCGCCGCTTGCCGAATCATCCGCTGACCTTGTTCGTGGCCATGCCCATGACTGAGATACGTAGCGCATGGTGGGATAGGGTAAGCGAAATCTATTTCGTGCTGCTTGCCCTACTTCTCGGCGGATTCGCTACTTACCGGTATGCCCTGCGCCGCCACTACCAGAGCATGTTTGAGAAACGCAGAGTAGAGCAACTGGAACAGGAAGGCGGGGTGTTCAAGCAGGCGATCCTGAATTCAGTGGCCGCCAGCATTGCGGTGTTAGATCGCGACGGAGTGATTCAAGCCGTCAATAAACCCTGGGAACGCTTCTCCATTGAGAACAGCCCGGTTCCTGGGACACCCACATCGCATACCTATGTGGGTACCAATTATTTTGCAGCCTGCCAGATCGACTCCGGCAACCAGGAAGATCAGGTCTCGGCCTCTATCGCGGGTATTCATGCGGTTCTGGACGGGGAATTGCCTACGTTCTCTCAGGAATACCCATGCGACACCCCCGAGAAACGCCAATGGTTCCGATTAGGCGTTGTGCCATTGGAGGGCATATCCGGTGGTGGGGTCGTCATCACGCACACCGACATCACCGACAGCAAACTCGCGGAAGATGCCATACGCGAGAGCGAGCAACGTTTCCGCATCATGGCGGATAAAGCGCCGGTGCTGATCTGGATGGCGGGGGAGGACAAGCTTTGCGACTGGTTCAATCAAGTCTGGCTGGACTTTACCGGGAGGACGCTGAAACAGGAAATGGGCAACGGTTGGGCCGAAGGCGTCCATCCCGATGATTTCGAATGTTGCCTGAACACTTACGTCACTGCCTTTGACGCCCGGCGGGCCTTCTCCATGGAATACCGCTTGCGCCGCTTCGATGGTGAATATCGTTGGCTGATCGATAACGGTGTGCCGCGCTTTGACGAGCAAGGCAATTTCACCGGCTACATCGGCTCCTGCACAGACATCACGGATCGCAAGTTGGCTGAGGCCGAGCGCATCCGCCTGCTGAAGATCATTGAGGAGGCACCGGACTTCATCGCCATGTCAGATATGCAGTCGCAGCTTACCTACCTCAATACAGCAGGTGCCCGGTTGGTCGGCCTTCCCGATAATCCAGACCTGACCACTCTGAAAATCAAAGATATGCATCCAGAGTGGGCGACACGGAAGGTATTGGAAGAGGGGATCCCCGCTGTTCTGCAACATGATTCCTGGACCAGCGAAACCGCCTTGCTACACCGGGATGGTCACACAACGCCGGTATCCCAATTGTTACTTCTGCATCGTGATGCGTCGGGCAATCCCCAGTTGCTCTCGACAATCATGCGCGATATTTCCGAGTTCAAGAACATCCAGAACATGCTGGAAAAAAAAATGCAGTTGCTTAACACCATTCTCGACAACTCCAGCGTCGGCATCACATTTGTTCAGGATCGCCGACAGGTCTGGTCAAATCGGCGGATGGGGGAAATGTTTGGCTATACGCAGGCAGAAATGGATGGTCATGGCACTCGCATGTTCTACCCTTCCCAGGAATCCTACGAAGAGCTGGGTCGCCAGGGATACGAAGCGATCTCCCAAGGCGGACATTTCGTCTCTGAACGGAAAATGTGCCGCAAGGACGGTACGCCGGTCTGGATGCGTCTTTCCGGAAAACTCATTGACGCTGCCGATGTTGCCTCGGGCAGCATTTGGGTATTTGAAGACATTACTGAACAAAAACGCGACCAGAAAGCGCTTGAGGCTGCCAAGGAAGCCGCCGAGGCTGCCAATATCGCCAAGAGCC
>CAIYZZ010000511.1 GCA_903930805.1 uncultured Rhodocyclaceae bacterium
CGTGATAATTCTGTAGATATGGGAAAAACTCGCGGTCTGCTCCAAGCATGTGTTTGGCGACCACGTCTTGGGCTAGGAACTGGAACAAGTCTCCGAGTGACAGGGTGCCTGCGTGGAACTGTCCGGCCAGTTCTACAGCACGACTGACCAATTCCTGATGAATGGCGGCGTGTCCCTCGGCCTCGGGGAAATTTGTGTTAGCTATGATCGCCTCTTGGTCTTTGAAATGCCGAACGACGTCCCTAATCAGGGTTTCGATCAGTAGTCCCGTCTCATCCGTAGATCGTCCGGAGAGCACCGCCGCGAGAATACTGTTGCTCTGAGCGAATAGTGCACGATGTTGCTCGTCAATTACGTCACTGCCACACTCGTACTCGCGGCGCCAGGCAAGACGGATGAAACCGGCTAAACCGCTAACTGGCTATGACGCCTGGCCGGCAAGCTGAACCGTATTGCGCCCGGCCTCTTTGGCAGCATACATTGCTTCATCCGCCCATTTGAGGATGTCGTCCTGACTGGCCTCATTACCGATAAACACGGCTACGCCTATGCTTGCCGTGCATCGATGTTCAATGCTGATGCTAGTGCTTCCCTCACGCTTGATGGACAGCACATAGCGCTCGGACAAAGCGCTGCGGATCTTCTCGGCAACGATCTCGGCGCTTGCTGTGGATTCTGATTTTCCCGTACCTAAATCGCTGAGGAGAACGACAAACTCGTCACCACCGAATCTTGCCACGGTATCCAGATCACGCACACAGCGTTTCAGTCGAGCGGCTACTTCAATCAACAACAAATCGCCAACTTCATGCCCGTGAGCGTCATTCAGTGGCTTGAAATTATCGAGATCCAGGAACATGAGAGCACCATACAAACCGCTGCGCTTATTGGCCGCAATAGTTTGGTTCAGGCGGTCCTTGAACAAGCGACGATTCGGCAAATTGGTTAGCGGGTCATAGAAAGCCAATTGGCGCACCTGCTCTTCAAGATGCTTACGTTCGGTGATATCTGAAAACAATGCCACATACTGCAGCACTTGATTCCTGTCGTCGCGCACGGCACTGATGGTCAACTGCTCTGCATAGGCTTCACCATTCTTGCGCCGATTCCAGAGTTCGCCCTGCCAATTTCCATCTTTGGCCAGACGGCGCCACAGCTCTGCATAGAATGCCTGATCATGATTGCCCGACTTCAGGATGCGCGGGTTGTGGCCGAGCACCTCATCGCGGGGATATCCGGTAATGCG
Organism: uncultured Rhodocyclaceae bacterium; assembly: GCA_903930805.1. GTDB lineage: Bacteria > Pseudomonadota > Gammaproteobacteria > Burkholderiales > Rhodocyclaceae > Sulfuricystis. The sequence continues at coordinate 1,247 of CAIYZZ010000511.1, forward strand.
ACTGAACGCCTCGTTGACATCGACAATCTCGCCACGCGTAGTTGTCAGCATGATGCCTTCACCGGCGTGCGTGAAAACATTTGCCGCCAGGCGGAGCTTATTCTCAGCCAGCTTGCGCTCTGAAATATTGGTATGCACTATGACTGCGCCACCTTCAGTTGAATCCAGCGAAGTGACGGTCATCGTAAACCACTGTTGCTCCGTCGGCGAATGGCCGGGATATTCAAGGGTAAAGATCGGCAAACGTCCTTCCAACACTGCCTGAATCCCGTTCTGCGCATCCAATGCTTCTTCCGAACCAGCGGCTATGTAGTTGTCGCACACCTCAAGATAGTTGGCCCCGGTAGCCGTGCGCGGTGCTGGTTTTCCAGGTTCATTGCTATTCTTCAGTGAAAATTGCCGCCATGGTTCATTGACGGAAACGATCACGCCCGATCTGTCGAGGACCGCGATTTGGTTTGTCACCGAGTCGAGGATGCCCTGGGTAAATAGTTTGCCCTGATGCTCTGCCGCTTCGGCACGTTCTTTGGTCATCATGACAAGCCCGAGCGTGAGCAAGATCAAGCTGATGATCGACATCATGAAGGTTCCGGCTTGCATCTGGTTGGATGTGGTGATTGAGACCGTTTCAACCGTTCCGACGGCCGTTGCGGCTGCGCGAAACACAAATACGACAGACGCGACAATGGCGCCCGCCGCCAGAATGTATTGTCCGCCGCCGACCGTTTGTCGGCGTTTGCTCATCAGGACAACTACGACGATCAGGGACTGGGCAGCGAAGATGATTCCACCCACGATAATCCTCGCCCGAAGTTCA
>CAIYZZ010000512.1 GCA_903930805.1 uncultured Rhodocyclaceae bacterium
CGTGTGCTGGAGTTTCTTGAACTTGGCTTCGCCGGCAACCGCAAAGTCGGCAAGGTTGCCCTGATCGTCGTTTATCAGGCGGAAGCCGAATGACTGGATGCGTTCCTTGAGCAGGTTTTCGGCGACCGGCGAGCGCGGCGCTGGGGCATTCGGGTCGCCCGCGCTTTGCGCACTACGGGCGTTGATGGCTACGGCAATCTTTGGATCGCCATTGTTGCGGATGAAATCGACGCGCTCTTCGCGCGACATCTGGTTGAGCGATTTCTGCACCTGGCGCACATTGACGGTGGCGCGTGCGGTGAGCGACATCAAGCCGTCCTTGCCCTGCTGCGGTGCCTGCTCTTCGCGCATGGCCTGGATGAAGCTGCCGCTGTTGGCGAGCAACTTGGTCTGGATCAAGCCGTAGTTCTGGGTCAGCGAGTTCTGTTCGATATAGAGGGCCGCAGCTTTTTCCACCAGCTGGCGGCGGGCATCCTCGCGCAGATCGGCCTGCATCAAGCCCTGATCCTGTTTGTAGCGTGGGTCGCTGGGGTCAGCATAGCCGACGGCGGTGATGGTCAGCGTGTCATTGTTTGCCGGCGATGCAGCAGAAATAGTCGGCGCTGATGAGACGGCTGCCGCAGGCGCACTGCCATCGGCGGACGGTGAGGAACCGCCGCCCTTCATCATCATGACGGCTCCGCCGACCAAGGCTACCGCCGCAACGCCGGCGATTGCAAACAGCGGCATTTTCGACGCCTGTTTTGGCGTTGCGCTCAATGCGGACGGAACTGGTGGAGCGGTCGGGGCGGGTGTGGCGGGGAGAGGTGGCAGACCGGTCACCGTCGCATCGGTACCGACGAGGGTTGCGTCGTCTGCCACTGCTGCCTTGTTTTGCGTTGCTGTTGCCATCGCCACAGCAAATTCTTGCGCGGTCTGAAACCGTTCTTCGGGGCGTTTCGCCAGCGCCTTTTTCATCAGTGCGTCGAAGGGGCGCGGCACCTGGACATTCAACTCCGATGGCGCCGGCGGCTCTTCCTTCAACACCTTGTGCATGATGGTGGTGAGCGTGCCGGTGAAGGGTTTGTCGCCGGTGAGGAACTGATAGAGGATGATGCCCGCCGAAAACAGGTCGGAACGCCCATCGACGGTCTGCCCCATGAACTGCTCGGGCGACATGTAGGCCGGTGTGCCAAGCACCGCACCGGCTTGCGTGAGGTTGGATGATTCGATACGGGCGATGCCAAAGTCCGCCACTTTCACCGTGCCGTCTTTCAGCAGGATGATGTTGGCCGGCTTGATGTCGCGGTGGACGATGCCGTTCTGGTGGGCATGACCGAGTGCGGCCAGCAACTCTCCCATGATTCGCCCGGTTTCAGGCAAGGCAAAACGTTCGTTGGCATCGAAGTAATCTTTCAGCTCGCGGCCTTCGATGAACTCCATGGCGATGAACGCCGTGCCGTCAGCTTCTTCGCCATATTCGTAGATTGCCACGATATTCGGGTGAGAGAGCCGCCCGGCCGCCTGCGCCTCACGCTGGAAGCGGGCCAGAATTTCACCCGCCTCGGCACGATCGAGTTGGTCGCGCCTGACGGTCTTGATGGCGACGCGTCGGGCAATGCCCGGATCCCAGCCCTCATACACCACGCCCATGGCGCCGCGACCCAGCTCGCGGCGGATTTCATACTTGCCGAGCTTTTGCGGCAGCGACATGGCGTGATCCTTTTATTGCGCAGGTTTCTTTTGAGCCGGGCTGGCGGCGGGTTTTTTGGCCGGCGGGGGTGGCGTGGCCGCAACCTTGTGCTTCGCGTCGATCTCCCAGACCAGTGCCTGGACCAGGCGCTGCACCATGCCATCGAGCGTCAGTCCGCCCTGGGCGCCCTTGGAAACCCCCATTACCGAGGTCGATTTCGAGCCAACCTCCATCTTCTGTTCGGTATAGCCCGTTGCTACCTGCTCGGTGGTATTGGCGTTGAGCACCTTGAAGCGCATACCGATGATCCAGACGCCGGTAGCCTCCTCCGTCTTCACGGAACCGACCGCGACGCCGGCGGCGGCACCACCGCGGCTACCGGCGAGGATCCCGATCATCTGGCCGGCGGCGGCACCGTCAAAGCCTTCCTTCGCCTGCGCGACCTGCTCGGCCTTGATGATGTCGAACTTGACGACC
>CAIYZZ010000513.1 GCA_903930805.1 uncultured Rhodocyclaceae bacterium
GCCTCCAAGTTTGTTGCCTGAGGCATCAATGATCGCGTCGTGGTCGACGAGATTGAGGCCCAGTGTTCCTGAACCCGAACCCGTATTGGCGGTGACCGTCCAGGTGGTGCCGCTGCCGGTGACCGATGAAATCGTTGCACCACTCACTCCGCCGGCCTGAATCAGGCCGAATTCGCCCGCCACCACACCGGTCACGCTTTCGCTGAATGTTACCGTCCAAGACACCGAAGTGGCGCCGGTCGGCGTGTAGTTTGCTCGAGTTATTGAAACCACAGTGGGTGGGGTCGTGTCGAGGGTGTAATCGACGCTGATCTGTATCACATCGACAGAGATCGTTTGAGACCAACCAGCACTGCTCGGCTTGGTCGCCTTGAAGGCAGCGCCGAAGTTTGTTGCGTTGATATCCGCAGGAGTCCAGGTGGTGCCCCACAGATCCGTTGAGCCACCATGCGCCTCGGTTACGTTCGACGTTGTTGGATAAATGGTTGCCGTCGAGCGGTCGGTCGTGCCGATGACCCCGGCCTTGACGAGTCGCATCGCGGCATCCTGGCTACCGCCATTGCTGGTGCTGCTCGACTTGCGCTCGATGGTGACGGTGATGCCGGTGATCGTCGCCCCGGTGGGAATGGCAAAACCGTAGCCGGTACATTGCAGATAGTTCGTGGTGGTGCCATCGACACTGGCGGTTGCGTATGAACTGTTGTTTGATACGGCGCGCGAAGCCCTGCTCCAACTCCTACCGGAACCGGTAACGGAGGTGCAGGTGGTTGGCGTGGCGGTCAACGTCAGCGCCCAGACCGGCTCCGCGAAAGTCAGGAGAAAGTTCAGCAGGAATACGGCCGCCGTGGCCGCCCACGCCTTGCGGGAGAAAGGGGACTGGGAAATCATGGCGCACTCATGAATTTGTTCGGGCTGCTCAAGAGGAAAGTCGGCGCTGGCGGGACGGCAGTATTCACGTCACGCATGTCATCACCTCGCCCATGCGCACCGGCCACGCGGGTGCCCAGTCCGGATTGAAGCCCGCACCCGCCGGCATGAAACCCTGCGGAAACAGCAGCACCACGGTCGAGCCGAGCAAGAAGCGCCCCATCTCGTCGCCTTGGTTGAGTTGGACGTTCTGCGACTCATAGCGCCAATCGCGGATGTTGCCGGGGCGGGGCGGGTTCACCACGCCATGCCAGACCGTCGCCATGCTGCCGACAATCGTCGCGCCGACCAGCACCAGCACGAACGGGCTGGCTGAGGGGCCCTGCGTGGTCTCGAACACGCACACCACGCGCTCGTTGCGGGCGAACAAGCCCGGTACGCCGCGTGCCGTAGTCGGATTCACCGAAAACAGTTCACCCGGCACATGGATCATACGCAGCAATTTGCCGGCGCAGGGCATGTGGATGCGGTGGTAGTCCTTCGGGCTGAGGTAGATCGTCGCAAAGCTGCCGTTCTCGAACTGCCGGGCCAGCACCACATCGCCGCCGACCAGGGCAGTCGTCGAGTAGGTGTGTCCCTTGGCCTGGAAAATCTGGTCGCGCTCGATGGCCCCGCACTGGCTGACCGCCCCATCGACCGGGCACACGAGCGCCGCTTGCGCCAGCGGCCGCGCACCGGGCTTGAGCGGCCGGGTGAAGAACTCATTGAAGGTCGGGTAGGCGGTGATGTCCGGGTTGGTGGCCTCGCCCATGTTCACCCCGTAGCGGCCGACAAACCAGCGGATCACGCGCGTGGTCAGCGCCCCGCCCTGTGCTGCCGCCAGCTTGCCGGCCAACGATGTGAGCGCCTGCTTCGGCAGCAGGTATTGCGGGAGTACGGCGAGGCGATCAGACATGGCAGGTTCCGGCACTATCGGATAAAAGCCAAGCAAAAGTCGGTACTGGCGGGATGCAATGCCCCGAATGGGGGGCGGCGCCAGTGCCGCTCTTTGCACCTCACGCCGCTGCGCGTGCCTCGGGGATAAGCGATGAACGCGGTACGCCGCGGTTTTCGCCCATGTCGGCGAGGAGTTCTTTCATGTCGAGAATCAGCACAATCTGGCCGTTGGAGAGCGTGGTGACGCCCGCCACACCTTTCGGGCGGAAATCCTCGAGCGACTTGATGACTGCATCTTCGCGCCCCATGAACCCGTCGATGGCGAGAATGAAGGTGGTGTCGGCAGTCTGCATGAGAACGCCATATTCGGGGACCTGCTCGGGCGTCCAGCCCAATAGATGCGCGATCGGGTAGATGGGCATGACTTCGCCGCGCACCACCATGGTGGCGCGGCCGCCGACCTCTTGCACCTGGTCGATCTGAATCGGCAGGATCTCGCGCACCATCGAGAGCGGCACGGCAAAGGGTTGCTCGCCCAGTTGCACCAGCAATACCGGCAGAATGGCGAGGGTCAGCGGCAGCGAGATGATGAAGGTGGTGCCCTTGCCGATTACCGACTTGATCTCAATGTTGCCGTTGAGTTTCTGGATGTTGGTCTTGACCACGTCCATGCCGACGCCGCGACCGGAAACATCAGAAGCGACATCCATGGTCGAAAAGCCCGGCAGGAACACCAGATGCAGACTCTGGCGTTCGTCCATGGTGTTGGCTTCTTCGTCGGTGATGACGCCTTTTTCAAGCGCCTTGGCGCGCAGCTTCTCGGGGTTCATGCCCCTACCGTCGTCGGCGACGATAAGCACGATGTGATCGCCTTCCTGACGGGCCTCGAGTCGCACTTGCGACTTCTCGGGCTTACCGCCTGCACGACGCTCATCCGGCTTCTCGACGCCGTGGTCGACGGCATTGCGGATGAGGTGGATGATCGGATCGGACAGGTCCTCGATCATGGTTTTGTCAATTTCAGTCTCTTCGCCGACCAGCATCAGTTCGACATCTTTGCCGAGATTGCGCGCCAGATCGCGGGCGATGCGCGGATATTTCTGGAACAGGCGGCCAATCGGCTGCATGCGCGTTTTCATCACCGCGTTCTGCAGATCAGAGACCAGCAGGTCGAGCTGGCTCACGGCCTGATCAAGGGCGTGCAGCGTTTCGGTGTCGGAGCGGCCGTTGAGGATGTCGCTGCGCAGCGAGTTGAGGCGGTTTTTGGTGAGGCCAATTTCGCCGGAGAGGTTCAATACCTGGTCGAGACGCGAGGTGTCAACACGGATCGAGTTGTCGCGACTCTTTTCTTCGGGACGCCGGCCCACCGGCGCAGACATTGTGCCCGGCTTGTCGGCGGCACGGCGACCGACGGCGTGCTGAATGATGACCTCGGGCGATTGGCCCGTCACTTGGGTGTGCATGCCCGGTTCAACAGAAGTCGGCGCTGGCGGGACGGCAGCGGCAGGCGTACCGGCAACGGCGCCAAACAGCTGATCCCAATCAGGGCTGGTAGCAGGCGTGGTTGCAGCGGGAACGGGGGGAGTCACAGGAGCAGGGGATGCCAGGGGAGCGACCAACTCGCCCGCCAGGGCGGCCTTGAGGTTGGCGATCAGCGCCGCATCGGCCGGGGGCGGCTGCGTGCCGCTTTCGAGATGGCCGAACATGTCGCGCACCGTGCCGGTGGCCGCCATGATGCTGTCCATGATTTCTTTGGTCAGCGTCAGTTCGCCGTTGCGCAGCTTGTCGAAGAGGTTTTCCGTCAGGTGGCAGAGCGTCACCAGTTCGGCCGCATTCAGAAACCCGGCGCCGCCCTTGATGGTGTGAAAGCCGCGAAAGATATCGTTCAGCAGGCCATGATCCTGCGGATTCTTTTCCAGATCGACCAACTTGTTATCGACACTCGACAGCAAATCGGTGGCTTCGATCAAAAAGTCCTGTAGCAGGTCTTCCATTCCGGCGAAATCGCTCATGGCTATCTCCTAAAACCCCAAACTTTCCAGCAAATCATCGACCTGCGCCTGGCTGGTCACCACATCACCACGGCCGGCAGCATTGATCGCCGGGCCATTCATCAAACCGGCAGGCGCTTCGGCCTTTCTCTCTTCTGGCATCGCTTCGATCAACACCTGCAGCAATTGCGTTTCGAAGCCCTGCACCACTTCAACAACTTTCTTGATGACCTGGCCGGTCAGATCCTGAAAATCCTGCGCCAGCGTGATCTCGGTGAGTTGCGCGTTGGTGACGCCGATGACGGTAGGCGCGGCGGCAAAGAAGCCGCGCGTGTCGGCGGCCAGCGCCTTGAATTCATCAACCGAGAGTTGATTGGCGAACATCTTGTCCCAGCGTGCGCCGAGCGCCTTGGTGCGCTGCTCCAGCTCGTTTTGCGCCGGCTGGGCGATGTCGACAGCGTTGAGGACGCGCGAGGCGGCCTGCTCGGTCATCTGGGCAATGTAGGCCAGGCGCTCACGCGCATCGGGAATCTGCCGTGCTGAATCCTCGAGTGCTTTGTCGTAACCCAGCTCGCGGATGCTGTCGTGCAGCTTCCTGGCCATGTGACCAATACGGTTGAACATGACATCGGGCCCGGCGTCTTCACCGATACCGATATCCAGCGTCGCTCCTGATTCTGCCGCCGCATCGGATTCAGCCACCTGATCCGAGACACTATCAAACAGGGCTTGCAGATCGTCACAGTCGCCGGAAGTATCCGGTTCTGGCATGGGTGCGGCAGGCGCGGGGCCAGAGGCAATGGTGTCGAACAGGGCTTGCAGGTCCTGTGAGTCACCGGATTCGTCAAATTTGATCGGTTTAGCCATTTACCAGCCCAGCTTTTCAAAAATCTTGACGAGCTTCTCGTTCAAGGTTGCGGCCGTAAAAGGTTTGACGATATAGCCGGTAGCTCCTGCCTGCGCGGCGGCAATGATGTTTTCTTTCTTGGCTTCGGCGGTGATCATCAGCACGGGCAGCGTTTTATGGTTGGCATCGCCACGGATCGTCTGCAGCAGGGTCAGGCCATCCATGTTCGGCATGTTCCAGTCGGTGATGATGAAGTCGTACGCCGTACTCTGGATTTTCTGCCAGGCCACTGCACCATCTTCGGCTTCGTCAACGGTGGTGAAACCAAGTTCCTTCAGCAGGTTGCGGACGATGCGGCGCATCGTCGAGAAGTCATCAACAACGAGGAATTTGATTTTGCTGGGATCTGCAGGCATTAAACGTTCTCCGGATGAAGCTAGACAAATGAGCTGATTTGTAAGTAATGACGATCAATCGCGCTGTGACTTGAGCAGAAGCGGGCGCAGGGTATCAGACAGCGCCTCGGCATCAAACTTGGCAACGTAGGCATCGACGCCGACGCTCTTGCCCATTGAGCGGTTGGCCTCTGACGAAAGCGAAGAGTGCATGACGACCGGAATATGGTCAAAGCGCTTGTCCGACTTGATGTTCTTGGTCAGCACGTAACCATCCATTTCGGGCATCTCGGCATCAACCAGGATGAGATTGACTTCATCGCGCAAGCTCTGGCCCGTCTGCTGGGCGTGAGCCGCCATACCGACCAGACGCGTCCAGGCCTCCAGGCCATTTTGCGCATGCTTGTGCTTGACACCCATTTTTTCGAGTACTTCGGCGATCTTCTTGCGGGCAACCGAAGAGTCGTCGACAAAAAATATGTTGAAATCATCCTCGCCACTCATCTTGTCGATGTTGCCGACCAGCGACTCGCCAAAGGTGTTGGCCATGATCTGCTCGACGTCGACAATCGACACCAATTTTCCGTTATCGAGTTCGGTGATGGCGGTGATGTAGGCATGGGTGCCGCCGGTTACCGACTCGGGCGCACGCACCCGCTCCCAATCAACCCGGATGATGCGGTCGACGTCATGCACAAGAAAACCCAGCGTGCGCTTGCTGTATTCAGTCACCATCATTGAGCCGCCATGCCCTGGTGGCGCATCGGCTAACTGCATCGCCCGCGCCAGCGACAGCACGGGGATCACGTTACCGCGCAGACTGATCAATCCTTCGACCCCATTGGGCATGTGGGGTGACTTGGTGATGGCAGGGGTTTTGCTGACCTCGCGCACCTTGAACACATTGATACCGAAGGTCTCGTTGGTGCCCAGCGAAAACAGCAGAATCTCCATGCGGTTCGAACCCGCAAGCTTGGTGCGGGCATCGACGTTATCCATCAGGGAGTTCGGATTTTGACCCGTCATCAGGGCGGCAATATTACTCATTGACTCATCTCCGTCAGGCGGCCTGCGCCACCGGTTCATCCCGCAGCAACAGGCGACCAAGCGTTTCAGCCAAGCGTTGCGCTTCAAACTTTGGCACATAATCATCGACGCCGACCGAGCGGCCGATCTGCTGGTTCGACGTCGACGACAACGAGGAATGCATGATCACGGGTATGCCGGCGAAGCGCGGATCGGATTTGATATTTTTGGTGAGAATGTAGCCATCCATCTCGGGCATTTCAACATCGGTCAGCACCAGTTGTACCAACTCCTTGACCTGTCGGCCAGTGGCATCGGCATAGTTGGCGAGCTTCAGCAGTTCGTCCCAGGCCTGCCGGCCGTTCATCGCCGCCATGCCGCGGATGCCCATGGCGTTGAGCGTCTTTTCGATCTGGCCGCGCGCCACCGATGAGTCGTCGGCATAGATGATGGTCAAACCCTCCTTACCAATCGGCTGGATAGCGTTGAAGACCATGTCATCATCGTACTTGGCAGTTTCGGAGAGGATGCGCTCGACGTCGAGCATCATCACCAGTCGGTTGTCTTGCAACTCGGTAACAGCAGTCACCAAACCACCCAGATTGGCCATCAACATCTCTGGCGGCACACGCATCTTCGACCAGTCAAGGCGCAAGATGGTATCGACCGACTGCACCAGAAAACCTTGGGTGTGGCCGTTGTATTCGGTGACGATCATGATTTCGCGTGACGTCTCGGACTGCATGCCAATGAACTCGGCGAGGTCGACCACCGGCACGAGGATGCCACGCAATGACACCATGCCCTTGACGGCATTCGGCATGTCGGGCGCGGAGGTGATTGGCGGGGTACGCATGACTTCGCGCACCTTGAACACGTTGATGCCAAAGGTTTCCTCACGCCCGGTGCGCGAGTCGACGCCCAACGAGAACAGTAAAATCTCCAGCTTGTTGGTCCCAGCCAACCGTGTGCGCGCATCGATGTTCTTGAGTAATTCTGACATTTAGCCACCTCTCCACCTTTGGGGCAGAATGAATTGCGAGTTTATCGGCTCTGTGCCGTGATAACTGAGTGCATAAGTGGGAATGTTACGCCATTCCTCATAGTCTGAAGCGTCGCACGGCGATTTCGAGTTCGCCGGCCAGCGCTTCGAGTTGTTGCCCGCCAGTGACGACGTCGCTCACTGTGACGTCGCAACTTGCTGCCATTGAAACGATTCGTTCAACATTCGCGGAAATTTCTGCGCTGGCCTGGGCCTGATTGCCGACAGCCACATTGATACGGCCCATGCCTTCAGTGGTCTGGGTCACCGTCTGGTTGGTTTCGCCCAAGGTGATCGCCACGGTCTCAAGATATTCCTGCGAGGTGCCCAATGCAGTCAAACCGCGATCCAAGGCTGATTCGACCTTGCTGGCCTGCTGTTCGAGATTTTTTGTCACCCCGTCAATCTCGCTGGCCGTCTTGGCAGATTTTTCCGCAAGCTTGCGTACCTCGTCGGCGACAACGGCGAACCCGCGCCCCTGTTCGCCGGCGCGTGCCGCCTCGATGGCGGCGTTCAAGGCCAGCAAGTTGGTCTGATCGGCAATATCGCGCACTTCGCGCGTCATGTTGGTGATCGCCTTGGCACTATTGAGGAATTCGCGTGCGGTATCCGTCATTTCACGCACGGAGGTTTCGGCGAGCGAGAGTTCGCCGATCATGGACGACAAACTTTCGTTGCCCTCCTGGGTGCGCAGCAAACTGTCCGCCGCCAATCGGTCGACCTGGGCTGTCTGCGCCGCAATTTCATCGACACCACCCGAGAGGCGTGCCACGGCACTGACGGTATCTTGTGCCGCCGCGCTTTGTTCCATCGTCCCTGCTTGCATGTCGGCGGTGATACGCAGAAATTTGGCAGCAGTTCCGTGCAGCTTGACCGAAGCAGTCGCAAGCTGACCGGCCATGTCGCGCAAATTGTTGCGCATGGCGGCAATCGCCGCCAGCAGGCTGTGATTGTCGCCTGGCCTCAGATTGATCTCAACACCCAGGTCGCCGGCGGAAATGCGCTTGACCACATCGGCGGCATACTGCGGCTCGCCGCCGAGCAGTGACAGCAACAGTCGCGCTAACTGCACAACAGCGGCCAGACCGATGACGGAGGCCGCGATCATGACAAAGATCATCCAGTTGCGGACGCTCTCCGCATTTGCCAGCAACTTCGGGTCGAGCCGCCCGGCGGCATCGGCAAGACGCAGATACATGACGAACGAAAACCCGTTGGCGATGACTGTCACCCCCGCCAGGATGGCCAAGACAAGAAACAAACGCTGACGCAGAGGCATGATGCGAATCCTTATTCAGTGCGATAGCCGATGCGGAAGCCGCCCCAATGGCGCCCCTTCACATAGACCGGTGCGGATATGTCGTGCATGATCTCGCCCGTGTCGCGGCGATAGGTTTGCAGTAAGAATGGCGCTTCGTGGGCACCGCAGCGCTTCCCTACGGGGTCGGCAAACACTCGTTTAGTACGATTGCTTAAGGTGTCGATTTTCTCGTCTCCCGTCAGCGGTTGAGTAAAACGCTTGTTGTGGGTCGGCACATAGCCACCGGTATCACAGGCAATCGCATAGGTGATTGTATTATTTTTTTCGAGCAACGGTTCCTGCAAGGGGGGCAACAGCCGGTCGGTTAGATTATCGTAGCGCGTATGAAACTTCTGCGGCTTGGTATTGGCTATCGGCACGTAATTCTGATCGAAGACATCGTCCAGTTTGAGTTCGCCCCGGTCGATGGCAGTTTCGAGCAGTTTGCCGAGATCTGCAGCGGCGGTCTGCGCCACAGCGGGCATGCGGGCGTGCATGGCCAGGGCTTCATCGCCGCGCCGGCCGAGCTTGAAGATGGTGCCAACCTCGGCGAGATTGGTAGCGAAGTAATCGAGCTGGCGCGCCTCTTCCAGCGTGCGCATGGCGCCCTCGTGATTGCGGTCGGCCAGCGCCATGATGTTGGTGACGTGCTCGGCGACCTCGCCGGTGCGGGATGACTGGGCGAGCGCGGCGCGGGCAATGGAATCAACCTTCTCCGTGGTTTTCTGCGCGCCCTGATTGATGAGCCCCAGCGCAGCGGCGGCCTGACGCGCCAATTCAGCGCCATTTCTGGCCTGGGTCGAGCCATCCCGAATAGTCGCGATGGCGCTCTTGGTCTCGCTCTGGATGGCGGCAATCATGGCGGTGATTTCACCGGTGGCGGCACTGGTACGCTCGGCGAGCTTTCTCACCTCGTCGGCAACAACGGCAAATCCCCGACCCTGCTCACCGGCGCGCGCCGCCTCGATGGCAGCATTCAGGGCCAACAGGTTGGTCTGGTCGGCAATCTCGTGAATCGTGCGGGCGATGCCCGAAATCGCCTCGGTGCGCTCTCCAAGCGTTGCGACAACCTGGGCAGATTGTTCCACCGAGCGCGCAATGCGCTCGATCTCCGCGGAAGCCTGCTCAACAATTTGCACGCCTTTGGCCGAGTGATCTTTGGCCTCCTGAGCGATGCGGGCGGTTTCCTCGGCGTTGGCGGCTACTTCGCTGATGCCGCCAGCCATTTCGGCCACCGCCTCGGCGGCGGCTTCAGCCGCATTATTTTGCTCGATTGAGTCCCGCGACGTATTCCCCGCCTCGTGCATCAGCTTCTCGGCCATGTCTGCCACCTGCGTGGCATTGAAGACGATACGGGTAGTAATGGCATGAAAACTCTCCAGCAGCTCATTGTAAGCCTGCGCCGCCGGCTCGATAGCGCTGCTGGACACTACGAGTCGACGCGACAGATCGCCGTCGCTACGCGTAGTGCTGATGGTTTCACGCATTACTTCAAGCGGACGGCCCAGCAAGGACGCCACGATCAGGCTGGGCACTAAAACCACCAGCAAGCCAAGCACGGCATACAAGATGAATACGCTCAGCGTCGGCGTCGCACCGGCGAGATAAACACCACCGATGCCTGCCCCCATGACCACCAGCCCGGCCGTGCCGTGGATCAGACGCGCTTGCAACGATACGTTTGACATCAATCTCCTCCTCGGAAGGGTATTTCGGCTTGGCGTGCCGTCCCGCCAGTGCCGACTTTCCCATCATCCCAGGTTGGGGGCGCGGCCCACCCGCGTGGGCCCCACTGCCTTCCCTGAAATTATTTTTCTCTATCTTTGGCGATAATACCCTGACTGTCCGAGTTGCGTGAACTCCCCCGTCGATACAAGCAATTCAATGCGCTAGGGGTGCGTATCACCCAAGGTCAGGACCACCGTCACTTCGTTGCCAGTCGCGCTGAAATCCACGCTTTGAGCCATGTTCTGCACCAGCGCCAACCCCCGACCAAATGGCAATGCGTTGGGGGATGACTGCTTTTTCTCTAGTCGCCTGATGGCGGCGCAGACATCGAACCCGGGTCCGCTGTCACGACAGCAAATGCGTAGCCGGACAGCATCCGCTTCGACGGTTTGCTCGACCTCCAGCCGGATCTCGCCTTCCCCTTCCTTGAGTTGCGCCAACTGTTCTTCGCGCAGCAGCAGCCAGGTCTCCATGCCATCCGGCGAAAGCTTCAATTGCGAGTCGAGTCGCAGCACGCCGTGATCGAGGGCGTTGTTGTACAACTCGGAAAGGATGACGAAAAGTTCGCCCGTACGCTCGCGCGTGGTGTGGAACTGGCCGGCAACGTTTAACAGCAGCGGCACGACGTCAATGTGGCCCAACTCGTTGGCGCCCAGATGCAGGGAAAAGCACCAATTGCCAGGATGCCGGACGGGCAGCACATGTGACTGCGGCACGGTTTGCATGACAGCCTCTTTCTCGCAGTCGATGAGCACCAGCGACATGTCGTCGTCCGGCGTCTGGCCGTTGAGATGCGCGAGTAGCGAGGTAACGACCTCATCTAAGCGTTGTCTGCGCGGCAAGCCAGCGAGGGCATCCGCCAACCCCTGTACGCCGAAGCGCACGCCCTCAGGATTGCGGGCGTCGTGTAACCCGTCTGACACCATCACCAGTTGTTCGCCGCGCGCGAAGGCATGCTGTTCGATGCGATCATCAAAAGCCATGTCATCCAGCATTCCCAGCGGTGCATGTTTCAAAGAACATTCCCGGAAATGGTGACCGAAACCGTCGAGCATGAAGGCGCTGGGCATACCGCCATTCCAGACACTGACGATGCCTTCACGGGTGTCGATCGCCACCAGCTGCACGGCAATGACACGGTTGGCCGGCAACGTCTGGCGTGCCTTGAGGTTAAGCTCACGCACAATCGTCGCCAGCGGAAAACCCTTTTCCGTCATGCGATAGAAGGGCGCGATAATCGGCAACAGACTCAGATCGGAAGAGCACACGTCTGAACTCCAGTCACCTGAAGCTATCTCGTATGCCGTCTTCTGCTTGAAA
>CAIYZZ010000514.1 GCA_903930805.1 uncultured Rhodocyclaceae bacterium
GAGGAAATCCGCTACAAGAACGCCGAGATCCCGATCTTCCTGCACGGCGAGACGCGCACCAGCCGCCACATTCCCAACGACATCCTGCGCGAGCTGCACGGCTTCATCCACATGTACGAGGACACGCCGGAGTTCATCGCCCGCCATGTCGTGCGCGAGGCGAAGAGCTACCTTGATTCGCTACCGCCCCCCTTCTTCCGCGCACTGGTGCACTACGCTGCGGATGGTTCGTATTCCTGGCACTGCCCCGGCCACTCGGGCGGCGTCGCTTTCCTCAAGAGCCCGGTCGGCCAGATGTTCCACCAGTTTTTCGGCGAGAACATGCTGCGCGCCGACGTCTGCAACGCGGTGGAAGAACTCGGCCAACTACTCGACCACACCGGCCCCGTCGCGGCTTCCGAACGCAATGCTGCCCGCATCTTCAACGCCGACCACCTGTTCTTCGTCACCAACGGCACCTCGACCTCGAACAAGATCGTCTGGCACTCCACCGTCGCGCCGGGCGACATCGTCATCGTCGACCGCAACTGCCACAAATCGATCCTGCACGCGATCATGATGACGGGCGCGATCCCCGTCTTTCTGATGCCGACGCGCAACAACTACGGCATCATCGGGCCGATCCCGAAGGAAGAGTTTTCCTGGAAGAACATCAAGAAGAAAATCGCCGCCCATCCCTTCGCCTCCAAGGTGCAAGGCAAGCCGCGTGTGCTTACCATCACGCAGAGTACCTACGACGGCATCCTTTACAACGTCGAGGATATCAAGGCTGAACTCGACGGCAAGATCGACACGCTGCATTTCGACGAGGCCTGGCTGCCACATGCTGCCTTCCACGATTTTTACGGCGACTACCATGCGATCGGTGCCGACCGGCCACGCTGCAAGGAGTCGATGGTGTTCTCCACGCAGTCGACCCACAAGTTGCTGGCTGGTCTATCGCAAGCCTCGCAGATTCTGGTGCAGGACGCCGAGAACAACAAGCTCGACCGCGATGTCTTCAACGAGGCGTACCTGATGCATACCTCGACCTCGCCGCAGTATTCGATCATCGCCTCGTGCGATGTTGCTGCAGCGATGATGGAGGAACCCGGCGGCACCGCACTGGTCGAGGAGTCGATCAAGGAGGCGCTCGATTTCCGCCGCGCCATGCGCAAGGTTGACAAGGAATGGGGCGCCGACTGGTGGTTCCAGGTCTGGGGGCCGAAGGATCTGTCGGAAGAAGGCATCGAAGAACGTGAAGCCTGGATGCTCAAGGCCGGCGAGAAATGGCACGGCTTCGGCAAGCTGGCCAAGGGCTTCAACCTGCTCGATCCGATCAAGGCCACCGTCATCACACCCGGCCTCGACGTCGACGGCGACTTCTCCGACGAGTTCGGCATCCCCGCCGCGATCGTCACCAAGTATCTCGCCGAGCACGGCGTGATCGTCGAGAAGTGCGGCCTCTACTCCTTCTTCATCATGTTCACCATCGGCATCACCAAGGGCCGCTGGAATACGCTGGTGACCGCGCTGCAACAGTTCAAGGACGACTACGACAAGAATCAGCCGCTCTGGAAGGTACTGCCGGAGTTCGTCGCCAAACACACTTGCTACGAACGCATCGGCCTGCGCGATTTATGCACGCAGATCCATGATGTCTACAAGGCCAACGACGTGGCGCGCCTGACCACCGAGATGTATCTCTCCGACATGGTGCCGGCGATGCGCCCAGCCGATGCCTTTGCCAAGATGGCTCACCGCGAGATCGATCGCGTGTCGATTGATGAACTGGAGGGCCGCGTCACGGCGGTGCTGCTGACGCCCTATCCGCCGGGCATTCCGCTATTGATTCCGGGCGAGCGCTTCAACGCAACCATCGTGCGCTACCTGCAATTTGCCCGCGACTTCAATGCGCGCTTCCCCAGCTTCGAGACCGATATCCACGGGCTTGTGAAGGCTGGGGGTGACGCGGGTAACGGCTATTACGTGGACTGCGTGCGACCGTAAGTGACGAAGGCGTAGCCGAGTCCGGCAGCGCTCAAGCCCGGGTTGCGGCTGAGTTCCTGCCACTGCGCCCGGTCGATGGGTGGGAAGTGAACATCGCCAGAAAATTCGGCGTCTATTTCCGTCAGCTCCAGACACTGGGCCAGCGGCAGTGCCTGGGCATATAACACCGCGCCACCGATGATGAATGCCGTCCCGCTACCGCCGACTTTTACCGCTTCCTCCAGAGAATTGACCACGGTAGCACCGGCAGCCCTGTAGCCGACATTGCGTGTGACGACAATATTCGTGCGCCCCGGCAATGGCCGAAAACGTTCGGGCAATGATTCCCAGGTCTTGCGCCCCATGATCACCGCATGACCGGCGGTGAGCGCCTTGAAGTGTTTAAGGTCCTCCGGTAGGTGCCATGGCAGGGCATTATCCTTGCCGATGACACCGTCCTTCGCCACGGCGGCGATCAGAACCAGCGCCGCACTCATGCTGCCGGCTGCAGACTGCGATAAAGATCGAGATAACGCCGTGCCGGATTTTTCCAGCTGTAGTCACCGGCCATGGCATTTTGCTGCAAGCGGCCCCAGCGCGCGGGGTCACGCCAGATTTCCACCGCCCAGCGCGCGGTGCCCAATAGGGTTTCGACCGTGGTTTCAGTGAAGACAAAGCCATTAGCAGTGCCATTGGCCAGTCCCGCAACGGAGTAATTGACCACGGTATCCGCCAGTCCGCCAGTGGCACGCACCAACGGCGGCGTACCATAAGCCAGGCTGTACATCTGATTGAGGCCACAGGGTTCGAAACGCGACGGCATCAGGAAAATATCGGCGCCCGCTTCGATGCGATGCGCCAATGCCTCGTTGAAGCCGATGGTGACGGCAACATTGCCCGGGTAGCGCACCGCGAGTTCGAGGAAGGCAGCTTCGAGCGTCTTGTCGCCATTGCCCAGCACGACCAACTGCGCCGGCAGTTCTGCCAGCATGTCGCCCGCAACGGCCACGAGATCCAGTCCTTTCTGACTGGTCAGGCGGCTGACGACGCCGAACAGAGGGCAGTCGGTGCGAACCGCCAACCCCACCTCGCGTTGCAAGGCCGACTTGTTGGCAGCCTTGCCTTTCAGGTGGGTACGATCGTAAGTTGCGGCGAGATGACTGTCGTGTGCCGGGTTCCAGATAGCCGTGTCGATGCCGTTGAGAATGCCGGTCAATTCGCCCGCGCGGTTTTTCAGCAGGCCCTGCAAGCCCATGCCCTCGGCGGCAGTCTGGATCTCGCGGGCATAGGTGGGGCTGACGGTGGTAAGTGCATCGGCATGTCGCAGGCCAGCCTTGAGAAAAGACAGATAACCGTAGTATTCGACGCCATCGATGTGCCAGTCGGTGGCCGACAATCCGAGTTCCCCCATGACGGTGAAAGGGAACACCCCCTGGAAGGCCAGGTTATGAATCGTCAGTACCGTTGCCGCGCCGTCGTCTTCGTAAAAGCGCAGGTAATACGGCGCCAGGCCAGTTTGCCAATCATGGCAATGCAGGACATCGGGACGCCAGTCGAGCGAACTGCCAGCACCCGACAGATACGCGGCGACACGCGAGAGCAGGCCGAAGCGCAGTGGATTGTCGAGCCAATCTATGCCTTCCGGGCCAAGGTATGGGTTGCCCGGCCGGTCGAAGAGCGCCGGGCAATCGACGAGCCAGAGCGGCAAACCATCCGGGCTCGTCGCTTCCAGCAGGTCGGCCACCGGCAATTGGCCGCCGAGATTGCTGAGGTGGGCAACATGCTTCGCCGCAGGGAAAGCGGCGTGGAGCGCCGGGTAGTAAGGCACCAGCACGCGCACATCACAACCCGCCTGGCGCAAGGCCTGCGGCAGCGCACCGGCAACGTCACCCAGACCGCCGGTCTTTACCCACGGTGCGATTTCAGAGGTAGCAAATAAAACTTTCATCTTGGTTTCACAATCAGGGTGAGTTCAATGCTGGACGGCTGCACGCTTGCGAGGTGCCTTTACGGTCAATCCTTGCGCCTCCTGCGCGAAAGCCAGCAGGCTAGCCAGGGCTTTATTGACCGCAGCAGATGTTGGAAATGCCTTCTGTATTTCCGGCTGCAAGACCACCACATTGCTTCCCTGAGTGAAGCGCTTGAAGTACTTGCCGCGCACACCGACGCCAAGCTGCTCACGCTTCAACTCGGGGATATCCTGATCAAATTTTGTCGTAGATACTTTTTTCATATCGCGTCGCCTTTCGTGCGCTGATGATGCGAAGATTTCTGCGGCGTTCAGTGTGAATCACCACAAGAAGTCGTCCCTTGTTTGAGATACCGTAGGTGCGGCTTCTGTCCTCGGATTCAAAGTGGTCCGTATCTGCGAAGGTCAGCGCCAGATCATCCGCAAACACACTCACCGCCTCGTCAAACGACACACCGTGTTTTTGCAGATTGCTCGCCGCCTTCTGGTCGTCCCATTCAAATCTAAACATGAGCAATACCTACTGCGCTAACTGACGCGAAAGGCGCGACCTGATCACGCCAGACTGAGTTGAAGGAGATCGGGTAATTCGAGCCTGGCCCATTTAATCTAGGGAGCAAGCGACCCATTGAACTCACGAAGCCGATCTTCGACAAACGCGGAAATTTCATTTGGGACCTCGGACGACATAGCGAGAAATTGGTTTAGAACTCGGTCACGCTTGAACGGCCCATTTGCATAGAGAAACGGGGTGTCGTTTACTCCAGCCATTGGTTCGCCGTCGTCAACGACGTAATGGGAAAAGCCACGCTCTTTGTGCCAAGCGACGGAATGTTCGTTTACGTGTTTGTCATACGCGAGCTGAAAACCGCAAATGGAGCCACTTTCTTCTACCCACACAACGAGATCAATGTCATGGCAAAAGAACCAGCGGCGCTTTGGTTCGCCTTTCACCTGCTGGACATTGCGAAGCTCCCTGAGCATCAACATAAAACAGGGACAAACCACGATTTCCGCCACATCCTCATCACCCCGGTAAATCCGCAAAGACAGCCTCCAACGGCACGCGCAATGTTGGCAGGAGCCGTGAGGCGGCGGTTTTGTCGGTTGCAGCTTCGGCGTAGATGGAGGCTTCCTGATGCAGGACATAAGCATCGTTTTCCAGCGCCAGGACATCGATGGTGGCCAAGCCGGGATTGACGATCCAGTATTCGCGCACACCGAAGCGCTGGTAGAGGGCATGCTTGACAACAAAATCACGGTGCTGGGACGAGGGTGAAACAATTTCGACGATCAGGTCGGGGGCACCGAAGATACCGCGCGATTGCAGGAGATTCTTGTGTTCGGGCGCAAGGTAGAGCAAATCGGGCTGGGTGATGTTTTGTTCATCAAAAATCACGTCGAGCGGCGCGGCAAGCACAAGACCGCCAAGATTATTTGCCGTGACATGGTTGCCTAACAGTAGCGACAGTCGCATGGAGACAATTTGGTGTGCAGCGGCAGGGGCTGGAGCCATGGACAGTTTTCCTCCTTCAATAACCTCGATGCACTCACCCTCCGGCAGGATGCGGTAATCGGCATAGGTAAATGGCGCAACGATCTCGACGGATAAGACGGCGGGGCGTTCGGCAACGATGCTGTTCATGGCGTTGGCTCCCTCAATGACGTGCGAAAATCATACGCCACCGTGACATGCGCGTCACTTGCCGCTACCGCACGCGACAATCAAGCCGGCCGTTGAACCATCAACGTTGGTCACTGGCGTCGTACCTTCGATCATCGGCAGCAGCGAATTGGCGATCTGCTTGCCATACTCGACGCCCCACTGGTCGAAGGCGTCGAGGTGCCAGAGCACACCGAGGGTGAATACCTTGTGCTCGTACATCGCGATGAGTGCACCGAGGGTGTACGGGTCAAGACGGGGCAGGAGCAGCGTGGTTGAGGGTTGGTTGCCGGGGAAGATCTTGTAGGGTGCCAGAAAGGACGGATCGGGCGCGACGGTGCCCGCAGAAGTCGGCGCTGGCGGGACGGCAGCAGAGAGTTCGGCAAAGGCCTCGGCTTCGGTCTTGCCCTTCATTAGCGCCGCGCTTTGCGCGAAGCAGTTCGCCAGCAGTTTTTCGTGATGGCCGGCAAGCGGAAAATCGGCTTCACGACAGGCGATGAACTCGCAGGACAGCGCCCTGCCTCCCTGATGCAGTAGCTGATAAAACGCGTGCTGACCGTTGGTACCTGGTTCGCCCCACAGAATTGGCAAGGTGGGGCAGCCGACCAATTTTCCTTCCCGGTCGATCTGCTTGCCAAGGCTCTCCATTTCGAGTTGCTGCAGATAGCGCGGCAGCAGGCCGAGCGACTGGCTGTAGGGCAGCACTGCGCGGGTTTGCAGCCCGAGAAAATCGGCATTCCAGAGTTCAACGAGCGCCAGCAGTGCCGGCAGATTTTCCAGCGGCGGGGCCGTGAAATAATGCTCGTCCATCGCCCGCGCACCGGCGAGGAGCGACTCGAAACCGGCGAAGCCGATGGCCAATGCCAGCGGCAGACCGATGGCCGACCAGAGCGAGAAACGCCCGCCCACCCAGTCCCAGAAAGCGAAAGCATTGTCCGGGTCAATACCGAAAGCGGCCACCCGATCGAGTGCGGTAGAGACGGCGACAAAGTGACGGGACACGGCACCCTCACCCAGCGCCGCCGTCAGCCAGGCGCGCGCCGAGCAGGCATTCTGCATCGTCTCCTGCGTGGTGAAGGTCTTGCTGGCAATGATGAACAGCGTGGTACGTGGCGCCAGATTAGCCAGCGTAGTGGCAAGATCGGCACCGTCAAGGTTGGCGACGTAATGTACGCGCAAATGCGGGACGCGATGCGCGGCCAGCGCCTGCGTCGCCATGCGCGGGCCGAGATCGGAGCCGCCAATGCCGATATTGACGATATCGGTAATCGGCTCGCCGGTGGCACCGCGCCACTTTCCGGAATGAATCGCGTCGCAGAAGCCGCGCATCTTGTCGAGAACGGCACGCACATCCGGCATAACGTCGTGGCCGGCGACCATGAGCGGTCCGCCGACATGACGCAGGGCGACATGCAGTACCGCGCGCCCTTCGGTATGGTTGATCGGCTCGCCGGCACGCATGCGCGCGATCCAGCCCGGCACATCGGCGGTTTCCCACAACCCGGCCAGGATCGGCAACGTTTCTGCGGTGATGCGCTGCTTCGACAGATCGAGCAACCAGTCGTTCCAATGCACGGTCAGGCGCTGGAAGCGCGTCTGATCATGTTTGAACAGGTCACGCAGGTGCTGGTCACGCAGGCCGTGGGCGTGGCGCTCGGCATGCTTCCAGGCGGGAGAGTGGAGAATGGGTGTCATCGCTTGCTCAGAGCCAAAGCATCATGCCCATCTCGAAGGGATGAGTCAGCAACTCGTGGTGAGGATAGGCGCGAATGCGGTAGTCGATCTTGCCGCAAACATCCGGCGTCAGCGTAATGGCGTAGGTACTTTCATCACCCTGCCCCGGACCCTGGTATTCGAGGAACATCCGGCGCGGCGGCTTCGACTTGGCATTGGAACTGGGCCTAGCCATCAACATTTCGACCGTGACGTCGTCCGGCACGAGACCGTCAAGGCGCACGGCGATCTCGAAGCGTAAGCTTTCGCCATAGGCGATGCGTTTTTTCAGATCGTCGGCACGGCGCAGGCTGACACGCGGCCAAGCCTGTCGCACCTTCTGCTTCCAGTCGGCGAGGACACGCGCCGCAGTGAAGTTGTTGGCGCTCTTGCGCCGCCACTGCTGGTCGGCGGGCATATAGAACTTGCTGACATATTCGCCGACCATGCGCGCCGAATTGAAACGCGGGGTGATCGTGGCGATTGAGCGCTTGGCTGTGCCGACCCAACCGGGCGAGTAGCCCATCGGTCCGCGGGCGTAATAGAGCGGGATCACCTTGTCCTGCAATACCTCGTAGAGCGAGCGACCTTCTTCCTGATCGCGCCGTTCATCATCATGGATACTCGACGCCGGCTTGATGGCCCAGCCGTTGGCGCCACTGTCATCCTGCTGAAAACCTTCGCCCCACCAACCGTCAAGTACCGAGAGATTGATGACGCCATTGATCGCCGCTTTCATGCCCGAGGTACCCGACGCTTCGAGCGGGTAGATCGGGTTGTTGAGCCAGACATCCACACCGGAGACCAGACGCCGCGCCAGGCGCAAATCGTAGCCTTCAACGAGAAGAAAGTGGCCCTCGAATTCCGGCATCTGCGCCACTTCATGGATACGGCGAATAAATTCCTGCCCCGGTTGGTCGGCCGGGTGGGCCTTGCCGGCGAAAATAAACAGCACCGGGCGTTCGGGGTTGCAGATCAACCGCTGCAGGACCTCAAGGTCGCGGAACAACAGCGTGGCGCGCTTGTAGGTGGCAAAGCGGCGCGCAAAGCCGATGGTGAGGACGTTGGGGTTCTCCGGGTCGGCCAGTTTTAGCAGGCGGTCGATATGCGTCTGCGAACTCTGGTTGCGTACATGCTGTTGCGTGACGCGATGCCTCAGCAAGTGGATCATCTGCGCCTTGATCGACTGGCGCACGCTCCAGAAAGTGTGGTCGGGAATGGCATGAATTTCAGACCAGCAGTGCGGATCGGTGAGGCGCTGATGCCAGGCGGGGCCGAGCACGCGGTCGAAGGTGTCATGCCACATGTCGGAAAGGAAGGTCGGCACATGTACCCCGTTGGTGACATAACCGATCGGATTCTCCGGCGGTTCGATCTGCGGCCACAGGCTGGCGCAGATCTCGGCCGACACGGTGCCGTGAATGCGTGACACGCCATTGTGAAAACGCGAACCACGAATGGC
Organism: uncultured Rhodocyclaceae bacterium; assembly: GCA_903930805.1. Taxonomy (GTDB): domain Bacteria; phylum Pseudomonadota; class Gammaproteobacteria; order Burkholderiales; family Rhodocyclaceae; genus Sulfuricystis. Next base: position 8,776 of record CAIYZZ010000514.1, read on the forward strand.
CAGCGCCGTCATGTTGAAATCCGGCTGGTCGCTGATGCGGCCGAGCGCAACCAGGCCGTTGATGTCGCAACCCATGTCGTGACAGCACTCCTCGAAGTAACGACGAATGGTTTCCTCAGGAAAATGGTCGTGGCCGGCGGGTACGGGCGTGTGCGTGGTGAACACGGTATTGCTGGCGACGACTTCGAGGGCGGCTGGAAAATCCAGCCCGGCCTTGATGAGATCACGCGCTCGCTCGAGGATGAGAAAGGCTGCATGGCCTTCATTGATGTGCCAAACTGTCGGTTTGAGCCCGATTGCGGCAAGCGCCTGCACACCGCCCATGCCCAGCACAATTTCCTGCTCGAGCCGCATGGTGCGATCGCCGCCATAGAGTTGGTGCGCAATATCGCGGTCGTGCGCCGAATTTTTCTCGAGATCAGTGTCGAGCAGATACAAGGTGATGTGGCCGACGCGCGTCGACCAAACCTTGATATGCACTGTGCGGCCAGGCATGTGGACACTGACCTCGAGGTCGCTGCCATCGGCACGCTTCACCGGCACGACCGGCAGGTCGTCGAAGTCGGCATCGTTGTACTTCGCGTGCTGGCGGCCTTCGCCGTCGATGCTCTGCAGGAAGTAACCCTGACGATACAGCAGGCCGACACCGACGAAAGGCAGGTTCAAGTCGCTGGCGGTCTTGCAGTGGTCACCTGCCAGAATGCCCAGGCCGCCGGAATAGATCGGCAGGCTTTCATGAAAACCGAACTCGGCACAAAAATAGGCGATCAGGCCACCTTCCGGCAGGTGCGGGCCATGCTCGCGCCCCAGGCTGTCGTGGTAGGTATCGTAGGCCGACATAACCCGGGCAAAGGCGCCCAGAAAGACTGGATCGTCAGCAGCTTCGTCGAGCCGGTGCTGATCGACACGCTTGAGAAAAGCCTTCGGGCTGTGGCCAACAGCGCCCCAAAGTTTCGAGCCAAGGCGGGCAAACAGGGTGCGGGTCGGTCGGTCCCAGCTGTACCAGAGATTGTTGGCAAGATCGTTAAGACGTGCCAGTCGCGCGGGAAGTTGCGGATTGACTTCGAGTTGGAACTGAGTACCGGCCATGGTTTTTTTGTCTCTTCTTGTAATGGGTGTGGGGAAATTTTACGTGGGTTGAGCAACGGGATCGTTACCGCGCCGCATTGTGCCGCCTGCATCGACGTGGGCGTTGGTATCTGCATTGGCACGCCCCGTTGAAATCGGCACCGCAAGTTGAGCGGGCGGAACGAGGTGCAGGCAACGATACAGGTTGGTGAGATTGTGGCGAAATAACTGATCGAATCCGACCACGGCCGGCCCCGGGTTGTAGTCGCCAAACCACCAGAACCAGTCGGAACTTTCGCAAACCGCAAGTTGTGCCTCGGCAGCTGCGGCTTCAGCGACGCCCAAGCGGCCACTGGCAACAACCTGATCGTAACTTTGCTTGGCGGCACACAGCAGATCCCAGGCATGGTTCTTCGCCGGGTCGCCGATCCATGTCGATAGCGTGCCATAAACCCAACTTCCCGCCGTAAGGTGTGGCAAACGGGACGGTGGGAGACGGCTAGCATCGCCCACCACATCGGCGTATGTGCGCGTCCGGATACGCGGGTGAGCTTCGAGCAATCCATACAGATCCTCGAAGAAATAGTAGCCGTTGTAAGGGTAGTACTCCCAGGCGTTCTCGCCATCGAGAATGATGCTGACCACCGGAATTTCACCCTCTGGCGCGGCTGCGGCAATGGCCTCCAGTTGTGAGACGAAATGCGCGGCGGCATCGCGGCCATGCCACTTGGAATACTCAAAACCAATCTGGTCAGACAGGCGATCGTCACGGAAAAACAGGGCCAGCCCAGGTGCTTCAGCCAGTTGCCACGGGTGATAGGCGTGAGAGGCGGCAGCGGATGTGGTTTCGCCAAGACTATGCTTCAATACATTTTCGCCACTGGCTGTCCAGCGGCAGCCCGCCTCGGAGAGCAGGCGGGCAAAGTCGGCCGACAACGCGCCCTCGGCTGGCCACATGCCGGTGGGTGGGCGGCCAAATCGCTGCGCGTGGCTTTCCTTGGCCAGTGTCAGGTGCTTGCGCACCCGTTCGCGTCCACCCGGGTAAAGTGTCGCGAGTGGCAGGATAGCCTCTGGCTGGCTTTCGCGTGCCGACTGAAAGTCGAGCAGCAATGGCGACAGAGGATGGCTGGCCGGAGTTGTCGACAACTCGATTTGGCCCCGTGACTGCAAGGCGCGATAACGCGGCACCAGCTGCGCTAGTGTCTGGCCGATCAGAGCCAGCAAACTCTGGCGATCGGCCAGACTGTAGCCCTCACCCTTGGCCATCAGTTGGGCCAGCAGCGGCTCATGTCGGCGCACGGTTTCTCCCGTCCAGGCCAAGTGATACCAAGTCACCAGATCAGCCAGGTAAGCGCCAGAAAGGTAAGCCAGGGTGGCCTCGCCTTCGCGTGCCAGCGACTCGTACAGTTCATGTAGCCGCTGATAGCGTGGGAACGGTGCCAGCATGGTGGCGTGATGGCAACGAAAACAGGCTTCGAGCAGATACTTGCGCTCCGCAAGATCCAGTGCGTCGAGCTCAGGCGCCGCAAGCAGGCGCAACAGCGGATCGCGAAAGCCCCCAGGTTGCAACTGCGCCGCCGCGAACTGGCCAATGTAGTCGTCGATCTGGTCGAGCAGCACCGGGACGAAATTCACCACCGCCCGGATCGTCGGGTGACGCTCCAGGTGCGCCGCCATGTCGGTGTAATCCTTCAGAGCATGCAGGTAGGTCCAGGGCATGACACACCCGCCACTCGCATGGTCGCGATAATCCGGCTGGTGCATGTGCCAGAGAAAGACCAGATCAAGTCGTGATGCGCTCATGGAATGCCCGGTAAAAAACAGGTGCGGCGCGCGTTAGCGAATCTGATGGATCTTCTGCCCGAGCATCTCCGGCGTAACCAGCGTAATGCCTTTTTCAGTGACGTGGAAGCGCTTCTTGTCCTGCTCAAGGTCGTAGCCGATCACCATGCCTTCGGGCACATTGCAGTTCTTGTCGATGACCGCCCGCCGGATCTTCGCATAGCGGCCGATTTCCACATTCGGCAGAATCACGGAATCTTCAACCTCGGCCCAGCTGTGAACGATGACGCCCGAGAACAACAGCGAACGGCGCACGGTGGCACCGCTGATGATGTCACCACCCGACACCAGCGAGTCGATGGCGATACCACGCCGGTCATCCTCGTCGAAGACGAACTTGGCCGGCGGCAGTTGTGCCTGGTGCGTCCAGATCGGCCAGTCCTCGTCATACATATTGAGTTCCGGTGAAACCTTGGTCAGCTCGATGTTGGCTTCCCAGTAGGCATCGACGGTACCGACATCGCGCCAGTAGGGGATGCCGCTTTCCGGCGCACCGACGCAGCTTTCCGTGAAGCTGTGGGCAAAGCCACGGTAGCGGGAAATGACATGCGGGATAACGTTCTTGCCGAAGTCGTGGTCCGAATGCGGATCATCGGCATCGCGGATCAACTGTTCGAACAGGAAGGCAGCATTGAAGACATACACGCCCATGTTGGCCAGCGCGCGGTCGGGTTGTCCGGGAATACAGGGCGGTTCTTTGGGTTTCTCCAAGAAGCTGGTGATGCGATTTTCCTCATCCACCCCCATCACGCCGAAGGCGCTGGCTTCTTCGAGCGGCACATCCATGCAGGCGACGGTCAGGTCGGCCTCGGTCTGAGCATGCTGGGCCAGCATGCGACCGTAGTCCATTTTGTAGATGTGGTCGCCGGAGAGAATCAGCACATACTTCAGGGCGTTACGGCGCAACAGGTCGATGTTCTGGAACACCGCGTCGGCCGTACCCTGATACCAGTCTTCGCCGATCTGCTGCTGTGCGGGCAAGAGGTCGATGAATTCATCGAAGCGCCCATCGAGAAAACTCCAGCCACGTTGCAGATGCTGGATCAAGCTTTGTGCCTTGTATTGCGTCGCCACGCCAATGCGGCGGATGCCGGAATTGACGCAGTTCGACAGCGTGAAATCGAGGATGCGGAACTTGCCGCCGAAGGGCACGGCCGGCTTGGCACGCCAATCGGTGAGTTGCATCAACCGGCTGCCACGGCCGCCGGCAAGAATGATGGCGTAGGTCGAGCGCGTCAGATGACTGACAAAGCGACCGTGCATGGCTTGCGGGTCGTTGAGCGGCAGATCGTGGTGCATGTGTTGCTCCCTTGAATGCAAATTGGCATACCCACCGCGTATTTTTATGTGCGCCCGCTGGCTTGCTGCGGGCTGGGCTCCCTCTGGCGGGCAGGAGTATGGATATGCGGCGTGAACTAATTACGGATTGAGGACTCCCTCGCGTAGCAGGCGATCGATCTCGGCTTCAGCCTCCACCCAGTCACCCAGTTGGCGGTCGCTATTGAAACCACGACGTTCGGCGATGTAATACGCAGCAACTTCGATATAGAAACGGCGCTGATCCGGCGACAAGGCTTTACCCGTTGCCTTGGCGGGTGTGGGCTTCTTCGCGGCTGTGGGCTGCTTCGCCGCAACGGGTTTTGCCGCCTTGGGGGCAGCCGGCTTCGCCGCTAGCTTCACGGCCTTGGCGGTGCTTTTCGCCGCTGCCGGTTTTGCCTTGGTAGCAGGTTTTGCGACAGGTTTTACGGCAGGCTTGGCGGCTGCCGCAGGTTTTGCTTTCATAGGTTTGTCGCCGGTTTTGGTGGGCGTTGCCATTGCAGTCTCCTCTTTGTTGATGAGTTAATACTTATAGTCGCGGCACGAGTTATACACCACGCATGTTTCGGCTTATTGACCTCGATCAATGCTCATGCAGGCGCCACGCCATTGCGGCAGCCCCCTGCAGCCCGATATCAGGATCCGTCACCACATGAACGGGCATCTGACGTGCCAAGTCGGCATGCTCAGCCTTGGCGTTGAACGCGGCGAGAAACCCGCCCTCATTCAACAGTGGCAAAACCTTTGCAGCGATGCCGCCGGCCAGAAACACGCCTCCGCGGGCCATCAGGGCCAGCGCCATGTCGCCGGCAAAGGCGCCGTAGGCTGCAAGAAAAACCGCTACCGTTTGTCGTGCGGTCATATTCCCGCCTAGGGCGAGCTCGGTAATTTCTGCCGGATCGGCGGTTGCCCCAGTCAGCACGCGATGGATAGCGGCGATGCCCGGCCCAGAGATCACACGCTCGGCCGTGACACGGCCGTACTCCGCAGATAACCCGGCCCAGACCCGAGATTGCATTTCATCTGCGGGCGAAAAGCTGACATGCCCACCTTCGCCGGGCAGGATTTTGAATGTGCCACCCGCCTCAGGCACCAGCGTAGCCATGCCCAGACCCGTTCCCGCGCCAATCACCAGTCGCACACCATCGGCCAGAGGTTTGCCCGCCTGCAGGGTAAGGCGATTTTCTGCAGGCAGGGTGGCGATGCCGGCAGCCACAGCAGCGAAATCGTTGGTGAGGAGCAGCGGCATACCCACTTGTTGTTCCAGCGCGGCAGCATCGGCTTGCCACGGCAGGTTGGTAAAACGTGCCTGGCGTCCGTCGTCGTTCACCGGGCCGGCGACGGCCAGGCAGGCACCACTGACACCCTCCAGTTCAGTAGCGGCATCGGCACAGAACTGCTGCAATAAAGTCTCGACACCAGAAAAGTCGGCGCTGGCGAGACGGCGGGTAAAAGTGAAGCGTGGTACGTTGCCGTCAAATTCGGCAATACCGAGGAGCGCCTTGGTACCGCCCAGATCACCGGCCAATACCTTCATACCGCAACCGGTGCAGCGATATGCGGATGCGGATCGTAGCCTTCGAGAGTGAAATCCTCGCTGCGGAAGGCGAACAGGTCGGTCACGGCCGGATTGATGCGCATGGTCGGCAGTGCTCGCGTTTCCCGCGATAATTGCAGGCGGGTCTGGTCAAGGTGGTTGCTATAGAGGTGCGCATCGCCCAGCGTATGCACGAAATCGCCTGGCCGATAGCCGCACACCTGCGCCACCATCAGGGTAAACAGCGCATAGGAAGCAATGTTGAAGGGCACGCCAAGGAAGATATCGGCGCTGCGCTGGTAGAGCTGGCAACTCAAGCGCCCATCGGCGACATAGAACTGGAAGATCGCGTGGCAGGGCGGCAGCGCCATGCGGTCGACATCGGCCGGATTCCAGGCGGTGACGATGTGGCGGCGCGAGTCCGGGTTTTTTTTCAAGCCCTCGATCAGCTGGGCGATCTGGTCGATCTCCTTGCCATCGCGTCCCGGCCAGTGGCGCCACTGGTGGCCATAGACCGGGCCGAGGTCACCATTTTCATCCGCCCATTCGTCCCAGATGGAAACTTTGTTTTCCTTGAGATAGGCAATGTTGGTTTCGCCGCGCAGGAACCACAGCAACTCATGGATGATCGAGCGCAGGTGCAGCTTCTTGGTCGTCAGAAGCGGGAAACCCGTCGCGAGATCGAAACGCATCAGCCAACCGAACACCGAGCGCGTGCCGGTGCCGGTGCGGTCGGTGCGGGCATCGCCGTGGGCCAGCACGTCGCGCATCAAGTCGAGATAGGCTTTCACGGCAGCCATCCAGCCATGAAGCGGCCCCGGTCGGCAAGGAAGAAGGGGATAAATCCAAAGAATGCGCCGGGCGC
>CAIYZZ010000515.1 GCA_903930805.1 uncultured Rhodocyclaceae bacterium
GCTCTTGGCCAGCTTGGGCAAAGCATCGATGTCATGCACCTTGCCATCGACACGCAGGCGCACGAAGCCCTGCGCCTTCAGCTCGGCGAACAGATCCAATTGTTCGCCCTTGCGGTTGGCGACCACGGGCGCAAGGATCATCAGCTTGGTTTCTTCGGGCAGGGCCAGCACGTGATCAACCATCTGCGAGACGCTCATCGCCGCCAGCGGTTGGCCATGCTCCGGGCAATGCGGTGTACCGGCGCGAGCGTAGAGCAGACGAAGGTAATCGTGGATCTCGGTGACCGTGCCGACGGTGGAGCGTGGATTGTGGCTGGTGGCCTTCTGCTCGATGGAGATGGCGGGCGACAGGCCTTCGATCAGGTCGACATCCGGTTTCTCCATCAACTGCAAGAACTGCCGGGCGTAAGCCGAGAGCGATTCGACGTAGCGGCGCTGACCTTCGGCGTAGAGCGTGTCAAAGGCCAAGGAACTCTTGCCGGAGCCGGACAGACCGGTAATCACTGTCAGCCGGTTCCGCGGCAGGTCAAGATTGATGTTCTTGAGATTGTGCGTGCGGGCGCCGCGAATCTTGATGAAGTCCATGCTGAGTAATGGTTGCTGGCGTGTAATGGCGACCTGATAATATACGCGCCCTCCCCCCGCCAAAGACATTCCCTGCATGCTTTCCCCCGTTACCGATCCCATGACTCCCGCCGAGCGGCGCACGGGCAGCGTTCTTGCCGCGATCTTCGGCTTGCGCATGCTCGGCCTGTTTCTGGTGCTGCCGGTGTTTTCTGTGCTTGCTGCGCAACTGCCTGGAGGTGACGATGTCATGCTCGTCGGTCTGGCGCTGGGTGCCTACGGATTGACGCAGGCCTTTTTCCAGATTCCTTTCGGCATGGCATCCGACCGCTGGGGGCGCAAACCTGTCATCGTCGCCGGCTTACTGCTCTTCGCTGCCGGTAGCTTCCTGGCGGCAACGGCACCGGATATCCACACGATGATCATCGGCCGCGTACTGCAGGGCGCAGGCGCCATTTCGGCAGCGGTAACAGCACTGGCCGCCGACCTCACACGCGAACAGCACCGCACCAAGGTGATGGCGATGATCGGCGCATCCATCGGCCTGGTGTTTGCACTGTCATTGGTGATTGCGCCACCGCTGGCAGCGGCTATCGGGCTATCCGGGTTGTTCGTCCTGACCGGTATGCTTGCACTCGGTGCCATTGTTCTGCTGTTTACTGCCGTCCCGCCAGCGCCGACTTTTTCTCCACAAGCGCGCGTGCCCTTTTCCACCGTGCTGCTCGATGCCAAACTGGCGCGCCTCAATTTTGGCGTTTTTGCCCTCCACCTGATGCAAACTGCGCTCTGGGTCGTCGTGCCACTGACACTGGTCTCCAATGGCTTGCCGGGCGCCGAGCACTGGAAAGTTTATCTGCCAGCGGTGCTGCTTTCGTTTGCCATCATGGTGCCAGCCATCATCGCCGCCGAGCGACATGGCAAGGTCAAGCCCATCTATGCTGCCGCAGTAGCACTGCTAGTTGTGGTGCAGACGGGATTGGCATTGTTCAGCAGCGGACTGTGGGGCGTCAGCATCTGGCTGCTGCTGTTCTTCGTCGCCTTCAATATCCTCGAAGCCCTGCAACCCTCATTGATTTCGCGCATGGCACCAGCGGCATCGAAAGGTGCCGCGTTGGGGATTTACAATACGACGCAATCGGTTGGCTTGTTTCTCGGCGGCGTGCTGGGCGGTTGGCTGGTAAAACATCATGGCGCATTCGCCGTGCATGCAGTATGCGCGGTAATCAGCATCATCTGGCTCGGTCTGGCGGCACGCATGACGCCGCCGCAACCACGGACAACAGCAGCATCCTAGGGAGGCAAGCGCATGGCATCGGTAAATAAAGTGATTTTGGTGGGCAACCTGGGGAAAGACCCCGAAACCCGCTACATGCCGAACGGCGATCAAGTGACGAACATCACCATCGCAACTTCAGAGAACTGGAAGGACAAGAGTTCCGGCGAACAAAAAGAGGCTACCGAGTGGCACCGCGTGGTGTTCTTCCGCCGTCTGGCCGAGATCGCCGGTCAGTACCTTAAGAAGGGTTCGCAAGTCTATGTCGAAGGCTCGCTCAAGACGCGCAAGTGGCACGACAAGGATGGCCAGGATCGCTATACCACCGAGATCGTCGCCGACGAGATGAAGATGCTCGGGAAGCGCGAGGGCATGGGTGACGCGCCACCGCGCGAAAGCGGTGGCGGTAGGCCATCAGCCCGGCCCCAGACACAGAATGACTCCAGCCCAAGTAGCGGTGCGGGTGGTGGATTCGGTGATGTGGAAGACGACATTCCCTTTTAAATGAAGCCACGCCTGCGCCAGCTGCGTGAGTATTCGCTGCGCGATCTCCTGGTCGTCGGCCTGCCGCTGATTTTGATCGTTGTCGCAGGCTTCTGGCTGGCCTCCCGTTACATCCAGCCAGCACCACCAAAGACACTGATCCTGTCGACCGGTGGCGAGGGCGGTGCCTATCAGCGCTTTGGTGCCGCTTACAAGGACGTGTTGAAGCGCTATGGCATCGAGGTCATCGAACAGCCTTCGGCTGGTTCGACAGAAAATCTGGCACGACTGCGCGACCCGGACTATGCGATCGATGCGGCATTCATCCAGGGTGGCACGGCGCGTGCGAAGGAAGATGATGCGATCGTTTCGCTGGGTGGCTTGTACAACGAACCCCTGTGGATTTTTTATCGCGCCGATCTGGAGTCGGACAACAAGGCGCTGACCCGTATCAGCGAACTGCGTGGGCGACGTATCGCCATTGGCGGCATTGGAAGTGGCACGCGCCATCTGGCCATGGAGTTGCTATATGCGAACCGGCTTAATGACGGCAATGTGCGGCTGCTCGATCTGGGCGGCCTTGAACTCGCGCAGGCGTTCGCGGCGCGCCATCTGGACGTGGCCTTCGTCGTCGGACCTACCGAATCGGCCACGGTGTGGACTCTGTTGCACACGCCAGGCTTGCGCCTGATGAGTCTCGCACAGGCCGAAGCCTACACGCGACGCTTCCCCTATCTCTCAAACCTCATCCTGCCGCGCGGAGCGATCGACATCGCCAATGACCAACCACCGCGCGATGTTCATTTGCTCGCCGCCACGGCCACGCTGGTAGTGCGCGAAGATACCCACCCTGCGCTGATTGATCTGCTGATGCAGGCCTTGAGCGAGGTACATGGCGGACCGGGCATCTTTCAGCGGCCAGGTGAGTTTCCCCGTGCCATCAATGCCGACATTCCGCTATCGCCGGAAGCCACGCGTTATTACAAATCGGGCAAGCCACTCTTGCAACGCTACCTGCCCTTCTGGGCGGCAACGCTGGTGGATCGTATGGTAGTGATGCTGATCCCCTTGATCGCCGTGCTAATCCCGGTGCTCAAGATTGCGCCCGGGCTCTACAACTGGCGCATCAAGTCACGCATCTACCAGCGTTACGGCGAACTCAAGTTCATCGAAGCTGAGGTCGAGGCCGAACCGGCGCGACAGACGCGCACGGAATGGTTGAAGCGTGTCGACGCCATCGAGCACGACGTCAATCGCCTGCCAATGCCACTGGCTTTTTCCGACATGGTTTATACCTTGCGCGCACATATCGGCATGGTGCGTGAGGCGATCGAGAATAGGCTCCCCCCGCAAACGCCGCAATGCGGCGTTCTCCCCCCAGGGGGCCAAGAAACACTTGGGGCTGCCCAGCGTGTTTCTTGAAACTACTACAGCCGCCTGATTTTTTCGAGCAAGGCGGTCGTCGAACGCTGATGGATGAAGGGGATGGAATGCACCTGCCCGCCCCAGCCGATCACCTCGGTAGCACCGACGATCTTGTCGATCGGCCAGTCGCCCCCCTTGGCGAGAGTATCCGGCCGGCAATCGAGGATGCGTTGCAGCGGCGTGTCTTCGTCGAACCAGGTGACCAGTGAAACACACTCCAGCGCCGCAAGTACCGCCATGCGATCGTCGAGCGCATTTACCGGACGCTCGCCACCCTTGCCCAAGCGCTTGACAGAAACATCCGAATTGGCCGCGACGATCAGGCTGGCACCCAACGCGCGCGCCTGCGCCAAGTAGGTAACATGGCCACGATGCAGGATGTCGAAACAGCCGTTGGTAAATACCAGCGGACGCGGCAAAACCGCAATACGCTCGGCCAAGGCGGCCGGCGGGCAACACTTGGCCTCGAACGTCGGCGCACCAAGGTTCACGACGGACTCATGGTGCTGGTTTTGCTGCAGGCTTGCCGGCCGCAGTCGCTGGTTGCGGGTCGACACGGCGCGCTTCAGCGTCGGTGATGACCTCGAAGACACGCACGACCTTTTGCACCCCTGCCGTGGTGCGCGCAATTTCGACGGCCGCCGCAGACTCGCCCTGCGTCACGAAACCCAGCAGATAAACTACGCCATTTTCGGTGACCACCTTGACATGCACTGCCGAAAACTTTCCGGCATCGATAAAGCGCGCCTTCACCTTGGAGGTAATGTAAGTGTCATTGCTGCGATTTGATAGTGTGCTGACCGTCCCGACTTGCAGTTCGTTGGTGATCGACTTGATGTTCGCAATGCCGGAGACGATTTTTTCGACTTCGGCCTTGGCGGCAGCGTCGGGCACCTCACCGGTCAGCAGGGCCATCCGATTGTAAGTGGTGACATTGACGTGCGCCCGGTCGCCGAAGCGCTCGGAAATGCGGTTGCCGGCACGAATTTCGATACCTTCATCAGTCATGATCGTTTCGGCCTGGCGGCGGTCGGCATAGATCAAGGCCCCCGCCCCGGCACCCACGGCAACAGCGCCGATACAGCCGGTAAGCATGGGGACGAGAGCGGCCAGCAGAATCAGGGTGCGGGTCGAGTTACGCAGTTTCATTGGGTTTCTCCGAGAATAAGGGCATCGATACCATCGCACAGGCAATGGATCGTGAGCAGGTGGATTTCCTGGATGCGTGCGGTACGGTCAGTCGGTACGCAAAGATGAATGTCGTCGGACACGAGTTGCCCGGCAATGGTTCCGCCACCTCTGCCGGTCAGCGCAACGACACGCACGCCAAGTGCATGTGCGGCATCGATGGCCGCCACAACGTTAGGCGAGTTACCGGAAGTGGAGATGGCGAGCAGTACGTCCCCGGCGCGGCCGAGCCCTTGCACCTGCTTGGCGAATACCTGATCAAAGGCGTAGTCGTTGGCAATCGAGGTGAGCGTCGAACTGTCGGTGGTAAGCGCAATGGCAGCCAGCGGTGGGCGCTCTTTCTCAAAGCGGTTGAGCAGTTCGGCGGCAAAATGCTGGGCGTCGGCAGCCGAACCGCCATTACCGCAGGCCAGTACCTTGCCGCCACGGGCAAGGGCGTCATGCATCAGGCGGATAGCGGCCTCGATGAGAACAGACAGCGCAGGCAAGGCAGCCTGCTTGCTGGTGATGCTCTCGTTGAAATGCTGCTGGATGCGAAGTTGTAGGCTCATGGCCGCGCAATTCTACCCAAGCCGCGTGCCGAGGCTGGCGCGAAATAGCGCACTAAAGCACGACAAATACCTCAATTCGGAGCCGCCGCCAGGGACTCTTGTGCTTCACCAGCGCGGCAATGCGCGCCTCGACACGCTCACCGCTATCAATGGCAGCGGCTACCGCCTCGTTTTCCGCACGCGGCAGGTAACCCAGCTGATTCCCCTGCCACTCGACCCGAACGGCCCGCGCATCATGTGGATTGGCGGGTTCGCGTATCAGCACCAATGCGTCACCTTCCCGCAAACGATCCCACAGGCTTTCCCCCGCGTGATACTGAAAGCCGGCGAGCGGCGAGCTTTGCACAAGAATCTTGATGCTCTGGGCCTGCACGGCCAGGCTCAGAATGAGCAGAAGACTAATCAGCGCGGAACGCATCCTTGAGCCACTCCAGTTGTTCGCCGTCGATGAGTACGCAATCGAAGCGGCAGGGGACGTCGCCATGCCGCGCCAGCCAGTGCCGTGCTGCGAGGATCAGCCGTTTTTGCTTTGTCGCCGTGATGCTATAAGCCGCACCGCCAAAGTTGGCTCTGGGATTGACGGATCGGCGGCGTACCTCGACGAACACGGTATTGGCACCGTCGCGGCAGACGAGATCGATCTCGCCGCCCTTGACGCGAAAATTGCGCGCCAAAACCCTCAGGCCGTTCGCAACGAGATGGCGCTCGGCGACTTCCTCGCCGGCATCGCCGATCTGCTTTGTGCTGTGGGGGATAATGGCGGCCATGAGTGAACCCGTTAAAGCCGCATTGTCCATCGTTGCCACCCCCATCGGCAACCTCGGCGACATTACGCTCCGCGCACTGGAAACCCTGCGCCAGGCCGATGTCATCGCTTGCGAGGACACACGCCATGCGCGAAGATTGCTCGACCACCACGCTATCCACGTGCAACTCCTGGCCGTGCATGAGCATAACGAGCAGGCAGCGGCGGCAAAACTGATCGGCCTGCTGGCGACCGGCAAGCGCGTGGCGCTGATTTCGGATGCTGGCACACCGGGAATTTCCGACCCTGGCGCACGCACCGTCGCCGCAGTACGCGCCGCCGGCTTCACCGTTACGCCACTGCCCGGCCCGAATGCCGCCATCGCCGCACTCTCCGCCGCCGGACTTGACGATGCGGCATTTCATTTCATCGGCTTCCTGCCGGCAAAAGTCGGCGCTCGCAGGACGGCACTCGAAGCGCTGAAGCCCATTGTCGCGACACTGGTGTTCTACGAAGCGCCTCACCGCATCGAAGAGACGGTGGCTGATCTGGTCGCGCTGCTTGAACCCGAACGCGACATTGTCATCGCCCGGGAACTGACCAAACTGTTCGAGGAAATCGTGCGCCTGCCGCTACCCGCAGCACCGGCCTGGCTCGCAGCCGACGACAACCATCGCCGGGGCGAATTCGTCTTGCTGGTTTCCGCGACGCAACCGCGTGAAGGCCTGGATGCGGAAAGTGAGCGCATCCTGAAAACGCTGCTCGCAGAACTGCCGGTCAAGCAAGCCGCCAAGCTCGCCAGCACGATCACCGGCGTGGCGAAGAACGATCTTTACCAACGGGCGCTGGCACTGAAGGACGGTTAAAATCGCCGGCATGCAGACTCTGACGATCACTCGCCCCGACGACTGGCACCTGCACCTGCGCGATGGCGATGCCATGAAGGCCGTACTGTCCGATACGGCACGGCGCTTCGCGCGCGCGATCGTCATGCCCAACCTCAAGCCGCCCGTCATGACGGTAGCGCAGGCGGCGGCCTATCGCGAGCGCATCCTTGCTGCACTCGTCACCATGGCGCCAGGGCCGACTTTTGAACCGCTGATGACGATCTACCTCACCGACAATCTGCCCGCCGACGAGATCGACCGAGCGCGGGAGAGCGGCTTCGTCCATGCGGTCAAGCTTTATCCGGCGGGGGCGACGACCAATTCGGCGGCTGGCGTCACCGATCTCAAAAAATGCTCTGCGACGCTGGCGCGCATGGAAAAACTCGGTCTACCACTACTGGTGCATGGCGAGGTGACCGATCCGGCGATCGACATCTTCGACCGTGAGGCAGCGTTCATTGATCAGATTTTGCGGCCGCTGCTGAACGACTTTCCTGCACTCAAGCTGGTGCTGGAACACGTCACGACCAAAGATGGCGTCGATTTCGTGCAAGCGAGTGGTACGAATGTCGCCGCAACTATCACCGCACATCACCTGCTGCTGAACCGCAACGCGATCTTTGCCGGCGGCCTGCGGCCCCACCACTATTGCCTGCCAGTACTGAAGCGCGAAACCCACCGTCAGGCATTGATAGCCGCTGCCACCTCGGGCAACGCGAAATTCTTCCTCGGCACCGACTCTGCACCCCATGCAAAAAGCACCAAGGAAGCCGCCTGCGGTTGTGCTGGCTGCTATACCGCGCACGCTGGCATCGAACTGTACGCCGAAGCTTTCGAGGCCGCAGACGCGCTCGACAAGCTGGAAGGTTTTGCCAGCTTTTTTGGTGCCGATTACTACGGCTTGCCGCGCAATAGCGACACAATCACCCTGGTACGCGAAACCTGGACGGTGCCCGCTGATCAGCCCCTACTGGATGGTGATCCGCTGATTCCTTTGCGCGCAGGCGAATCAATCGCCTGGCGTCTGGCCTGATTCTCTGGAGTTGTTACGCATGAAACTGCGCACCCTGTTATCCCTTCTTGCGGCAGC
>CAIYZZ010000516.1 GCA_903930805.1 uncultured Rhodocyclaceae bacterium
AAGGCCCACCCGCGCATCCTCGACAAGTTTTTGCAGATCCTTGAAGACGGCCGCCTCACCGACGGGCGTGGCGACACCGCCTATTTCTCCGAGGCCATTCTCATCTTCACTTCGAACCTCGGCATCTTCGTCGAGGATGAACATGGCCAGCGTGTGCAGAACGTCAAGCCGGGCGACACCTACGAGGTGGTCGAGATGCGCGTGCGTGAGGCGATTGCCAATCACTTCAAGTTTCGCCTTGGCCGGCCGGAAATCCTCAACCGCATCGGCGACAACATCGTCGTCTTCAACTTCATCACGCCCGACATTGCCGCGCAGATCCTCGCTGGCATGCTGAAGAACGTCACGCGCCGCCTCGCCGAAGAGCACAAGATCAAGCTGGTGCTTCCCGATGCGATCTGCGCGCAATTGCTCGACCTATGCACGCGCGACCTGTCGAACGGTGGCCGCGGTATTGGTAACACGCTTGAGTCGTGCTTCATCAACCCGCTGGCGCGTGCCCTTTTCACACTCGATCTCGAAGGCCGCACGCAGGTGATGGTTGCCGCCATCGAGGAGCAGGACAAGGTGTTCAGCGTCGCGCTGCAATAGATGGAGCCGTCCCGTCAGCGCCGACTTCCCTACATTTTCTGAAAGCGCCAGGAAGTTAACGTAGTTACTAACGTAGTACTATCGCGCGGTCGCGCTGCATCCGGATTCATCACCTGACCAACAATATTCACTGAGAGACGCTTGCATGGCTTCGACTACCTTCGGACGGCAATGGCTATTCTTGGCAGCACTCTTGCTGATCCTTGGGGGCTACATCGGTTCGGAGCTTTTCAGCGATTACAACGCTACCGATACCCAGGAACGCGAGCGCTTGGCCATTCAGGCCAAAGTCGTCCATGAAAACCTTGAGCACCAACTGA
Source organism: uncultured Rhodocyclaceae bacterium (assembly GCA_903930805.1). Lineage (GTDB taxonomy): Bacteria > Pseudomonadota > Gammaproteobacteria > Burkholderiales > Rhodocyclaceae > Sulfuricystis. The sequence continues at coordinate 912 of CAIYZZ010000516.1, forward strand.
CGGCGACAAACCATACGCTGGATTCGATTCGCAGCGATCTGCCCGCCCTGAGGGCGCAAAAAGACGGGATGGCACAACTCAATCACCGTCTGCAAATCATGCGCGACGCCATGCCTACCACGCGTGCCATCACCGTCTTCGACGCGAACGGCACCCTGGTCGCCAGAACCCCGAGTCAATTTGTCGGACAGAACTTCAGTGACCGGGGATATTTTCAAGTCGCGCGCCAGGGCATGAACCCGGCCACGCTCTACGTGGCCCCACCATTTTTGGCGGCAACGGGGGACTATGTCCTCAACATGTCGAAGGTCTTGCTTGATGATAAAGGGGCATTCGCCGGCGTCATTCTGGTCAGTCTGGGCCCCGAGTATTTCGACACCCTGCTTAAATCAGTGCTCTACGCCTCGGACATGCGGGCAACGTTGACGCACGGCGATGGCAAGGTGATATTCAGGGTTCCCGATCCGCAGGGCGTTACCGGCATGGACCTGGCGGCGAAGCCCGGCGCTTTCTTTACCCAGCACATGGCGAGCGGACAGCAGACCGGTGTGTTCAAAGGCATCGTCGCCTCCACCGGTGAGGCACGCCTGACGGTTTTGCATACGCTCCGGTCGGCAGAAATCGCCATGGACAAGTCACTGGTGATCGGTACTAGTCGGGAAATTTCGACCCTCTTCGACCCCTGGCGCGAGGATCTGTTCACCCATGGCGGATTGTTCATGCTGCTGACCCTGGCGACCATCCTGGGACTGTATTTTCGTCAGAAGCGGCAATTCGTCAGCGACCAATTTCTGGCTGACCAGGAGGCCAAGCGCACGCAGGCCGAAGCCGAGATCATCAAACTCAATGCCGAGCTTGAGCAGCGTGTCCTTGCCCGTACCGCCGAACTGGAGAAGACGAACCGCTTGCTTAGCCATGCAAAGCTTGAGGCTGACGCTGCCAACGTCGCCAAGAGCGCCTTCCTCGCCAACATGAGCCACGAGATTCGCACCCCGATGAACGGCATTTTGGGTATGGCGAACCTGCTGCGGCGGAGCGGTGTGTCGCCCCAGCAGGCAGAACGTCTTGACACGATCGACACCTCCGCCCAGCACCTGCTGTCAATCATCAACAACATCCTCGACCTGTCGAAGATCGAGGCCGGGAAGTTGGTGCTGGAGGAGATACCGGTCAATCCCGCCAGTTTGCTGGCCAACGTCCGTTCTATCCTGTCCGAGCGCGCCAAGGCCAAGAATATCCGCCTGGTGATCGAAAATGCGGCGCAGTTGCCCAGCCTCCTGGGTGACCCCACGCGACTGCAGCAGGCTGTTCTCAACTACGCCACCAACGCTCTCAAGTTCACCGGAAAGGGTAGCGTGACCCTGCGCACCGTCAAGCTGGATGAGACTGCCGAGGTTGTGCGGATTCGCTTTGAGGTGGAGGATACCGGCATCGGCATCACGCCTGAAGCCATGTCCCGGCTTTTCAGCACCTTCGAGCAAGCCGACAATTCGACCACGCGCAAATATGGCGGCACCGGCCTCGGGCTGGCCATTACCCGACGCTTGGCCGAGCTGATGGGGGGCGATATCGGCGTGAAGAGTACGCCGGGCGTGGGCAGCACCTTCACGTTCATGGTGAAGCTGAGGAAGGGTGCCGGGACAGTTGCTGCGCAACCGGTAAAGGATGACGATGCCGAGGCAGTTATCCGCCGACACTACCAGGGCAGCCGCATGCTGATTGTGGACGACGAGCCGATCAACCGGGAGGTGGCGAAGATGCTGCTCGAAGACGCCGGTCTGCTGATCGACACGGCAGAAGATGGCGTGCAGGCTGTCGCCATGGCACAGACGACAAGCTATGTAGCCATCCTCATGGACATGCAAATGCCGAACCTGAACGGGCTGGAGGCCACGCAGCAGATACGCGTGCTGCCCGCTTACCGGCAAACACCCATCATCGCCATGACGGCCAACGCGTTTTCCGAGGACAGGGATCAGTGCTTCGCGGCGGGCATGAATGCTTTCCTGATCAAACCCTTCAACCCCGACGAGTTGTTTGCAATCTTGCTGCAGGCGCTGAGTCCGCCCGCTGTTTAGCGACTGGCCACGCAGCGTTTGAATGATCCAGCAGGAACATCGGCGACCAGTACTTAGGCTTTTTGCTCTGGCGGGACGGCGACCTCCATGAATATTCTGCTCAACAAGGCCCACTTTCCCGTCACCGTTCTCGGCCCCGGCCGGCGCATCGGCCTGTGGCTGCAGGGCTGCACGATTCGCTGCAAGGGTTGCGTGTCGCAGGACACCTGGCCGGCCGATCCGGCGCGCGCGATGCCGGTGAAGGCGCTCATCGACTGGTGCAAGCGCACATCGAATAACGAACTCGACGGCGTCACCATCAGCGGTGGCGAGCCTTTTGACCAGCCCAGGCCGCTTGCGGCACTGCTCGACGGATTGATTGCGTGGCGCGCTGCTGCCGGCCTCGACTTCGACCTGCTTTGCTACAGCGGTTATCCGCTCAAGACGCTGGAGCAGCGCCACGCGAAACTGCTCGCCCGGCTCGACGCCGTGATTCCCGATCCCTACGCTGCTGGCCGGCCGCTCGGTGGGCTGTGGCGTGGCTCGGATAACCAGACGCTGGTGCCATTGTCGTCGCGTGGCACGGAGCGTTACGCAAGCTGCGTCGATCAGGCGCAGGCGACGGACGCCAAGCGCATGCAGGTGAGTATCGAGGACGGCAAGCTGTGGATGATCGGCATCCCCCATCGCGGCGACATGGCGGCGCTCGAAGATTTGTGCCGCCAGCGTGGGCTGGAACTCAAGGCAGCATCGTGGCGTTGAACGAAGAATACTTCCGCCGCTGCCCGGTCTGCGGCACCGAAGCGCCGCCGGACGCGACGCAGTGCACCGGTTGCGGCACCCTGCTGCTCGGCGTCGACCTGAGTCTCAGACAGGAAGCGTCACCGCCAATTGCCCCAACGGCACCGCCAGAACCCGCAGTGGAATTACGCTGTCCGCATGCAGATTGCGGCGCAGTCAATCCGCCGGGCAGCGAGCGCTGTCTTTACTGCGACCGGCCCCTAGGCGTAACGAGTGCCGTCTTGCCAGCACCGACTTTTTATCGTTTGCCCGCTGCGCTGGCCGACAAGTTCCATATTGTCGAGGTATTGCCGGCTGGCGGGGCCGAAGCCGAGATCATGATTCTCGCCGGCATCAATTCCGGCGTGAAGGTCGTTGCCAAGTTGTACCGTCCCGGCATCGTGCCGAAGATCGAGGTGCTGGAGCGCGTGAGCCGGGCCGCCTTCCGCCATGTCGTGCATCTGATTGCCTATGGCGTTTCAGACGGCATCGGCTACGAGGTGATGGAATATTGCCCCGCCGGCTCCCTGCGCACGCTCATGTTGGCCGAGTTGTTGCCGCGCGACCAGTTGCGGATGATCCTCGAGGAACTCGCCACGGCAGTGGCGGCGCTGCACGAACTCAAGGTGATCCACCGCGACCTCAAGCCCGAGAACATCCTGATTCGCCGCCGCGCGCCGCTCGACCTGGTGCTGACCGATTATGGCATCGCTTCGGTGAATGATGCCACCCAGCGTTTCACCGGGCTGGCACGCACGGTTCGCTACGGCGCGCCCGAGACACTCTCCGGCGTACTCGACCCCGCCGCCGACTGGTGGTCGCTCGGCTTGATCCTCGTCGAACTGCTCACCGGCCATCATCCCTTCGATGATCTGTCTGATGCGGTCATCACGCACCGGCTTGTCACCGGCCAGATCGACCTCGCCGCAATCGATGCCCCCGACTGGCGCATGCTGTGTCGCGGACTGCTGCTGCGCGATCCGCAACGGCGCTGGGGCATGGCTGAAATCCGCCGCTGGCTGGACGGCGATGCCACGCTGGCAGCGCCGCAGGAGGATGCGCCCGCCACGTCGCCCGCCTCTGCCGCCCGGCCCTATCGCATCGAAGACATCGTCTGCCGCACGCCGGCAGAGTTGGCGGCGGCGCTGGCCACGCATTGGCAGGCCGGCTGCAAGGATTTGCTGCGCGGGCAGCTTTCCGCCTGGGTCGGGCAGGAACTGAAGGATGACAATCTGCTGCGCACGATCCACGATCTGCTCGATCTGCGCGACGTTTCCGACGATCTGCGCCTGCTACGCCTGATCTTCCACATCGCACCGGAGTTGCCGCCCACCTGGCGCGGCGCAAGCCTCGTTATGGCCAACCTGCTGGCGCAGGCCGCCCGGGCGGAGCAGGGGGATGCCGTAGCAGCAGAATGGCTCGCCTCGGTCTTTACGCAAAAAGTGCTGCGCGAATTGTCGCCCGCTCGTCACCCGGCTGAAACTGCGCTGGTGACGCGCTGGGAAATTGCGCGCGAACGCTTTGCCGTGCTCTGGCGCGAAACCGAGGTGGCACGCACGCGCTGGCGCAAGACGCAAACGAGTCACGGTGGCCTCGGCGGCGAGGCAGATTTCGACGCGCTGGTGTTCGGCCAGCCCGAAGTGCTCGCGCCACCTGCGCCCGCAAAACTCTATCCCGCCTTGCTGCTGGCTTTGGCCGACGAGACCTATGCCACGCAACAACTGGCGCGCGTCAAGGCCGAGGCCACACCGTATCTGGCGCTCAGTCCCTGGTTGGCATCCCTGCTCGACGGCGATGATGCGGCGGGATGGGTCGCTGCCGGTTTCCTGCTGCCGCAGGCCAGAGCCGCCGCTGCAGATCTGCAACAGCACCAACAGCGCACGGCCGATGCCGTGGTCGCGCAAAGCGCCACCCTCGTCACGCGTAGCAACCAGGCGCTGGCTGTGCTGCGCGAAACCTGCGACATGGGCCTGCTGGCCGGAGAGTTCGAACGCGCTGCCACGGCCAATGCTGCGCAGGCGGTGTTGGGCCTGATCGAGGAAGCAAGCGTGGAAGGTATTGCTGACACTACGCCGTTGTTGCGTACGCTCCGCCGCGCCGAGCCGATCGTGCTGCGCATCCAAGCATGCCTCGACGAATGGGAAAACGCGGCGCGCTTCAATGCGCTCTGGCGCAACCGCAACCTGTTGCAGGGGACGGGCGGTTTTCTGTTCTTCGTTTTCATCGCCACGGTGGAAATTCTGCCCACCCGCTATTTCGTCATGGCGCTGCTGCTACCGCTACTGGTTGTTGGCTGGCGCGTCTGGGGCCTTGCCGAAATTCGCGGTGGCATCCGCACGCTAGGCAAGGCGTTACCCTTGCGTGTACCAGCCACGCTGCCAGCGGAGCTACCCGCACAATGATTGCGCCGACAGCAGCCGTTATCGCCGCGTTGCCGGATGGGCGTGTCGACGCCTGCATCGAGACCCACATCTCCTGGGTGCTGCTGGCGGGCGCATTTGCTTTCAAGATCAAGAAGCCGCTGACGCTGCCATTCCTCGACTACGGCACGGTCGAAAAGCGCCGCGCGTGTTGCGATGCCGAGTTGCGTCTCAACCGCCGCTTTGCGCCTGATCTCTATCTCTCTGTCGTCGAGTTAGCCGGCGAACCCGCTGTCAAGATGCGCCGCTTCGATGAAGCCTTGAGGCT
>CAIYZZ010000517.1 GCA_903930805.1 uncultured Rhodocyclaceae bacterium
GAACCGCTTATCCGAGAATATCTGGAAGATTCGCCAGGCCAATACAGGTGCCGCGAAGGGAGACTCTGACTCGATGCAAGGCACCACCTTGCCGATTTGTCGCCAGAGCCATTGTGCGAGATAGGCAAAATCGACATTGGCACAGACCCCGTAACGGGTTGCCATGGACAGTGTCAGATCCCGACGCAGGGCGGCGCTGGGGATAATGATCTGTTCAGGAGAAAATGGCGATGCTGGACCGTCAGCGACGGCCGAAAGCAATGCGTCACGCAGGGTTTCGTACTGGTTGGCGAAGGTGAGTTTCAGCATGGGTAAGAGCGTGACTGCCAAGGATCTGTGAATGGATGATACAGACCAAGGGGCTCACCAGATGCGCCCTCTGCAGGTTACTCCGCGCCTGGTCAACAACCGTCATTTGCACCAGCGATTCTGATCAACAAGATGTTCGCTGTCATGAACTGGGGTTTGGTCAAAAAAATGATTTTTGGCACAAACCGAATAGAACGATTGGTTGCGATACTGGTAAAAGTGATCGAGAGTGTGGCAGCAAAAATGCGTAGCATTTCCGCCATTTACAATAGTAGATTTTAGTGGATGTCTACGGATATGGATATGGAATTATATAAAACAATGGGTTATAAACATGAAAACTAAGCTCAGGGTGCTATTCGTCTGCATGGGCAATATTTGCCGATCGCCTACTGCAGAAGGGGTAGCGCGCACGATGGCAGAGCGTGTTGGGGTGGCTACCGAATTTGAGTTTGATTCGGCTGGCACCCACGGTTATCACATTGGCGAGCCGCCTGATGCCCGTACGCGCAAGGCGGCGGCACGGCGTGGCTACGACTTGTCTCTACTCAAGGGGCGCCAAGTCAACCACTACGACTTTGTCCGCTTCGACTATGTTCTGGCGATGGATCGAGGGAACCTCGAACTGCTGCAGCGAGCCTGTCCAGATGAGCATCAAGACAAGCTCGGTCTATTTCTGGAGTTCGGAACGGACCTCGCCGAGGATGAGGTTCCCGATCCATACTATGGCGGCGAAGAAGATTTCGAACATGTGCTGGATTTGGTCGAGGCTGCTGCCAACGGTTTGCTTGATCAATTGAGCAAGCGCTAGGCCCGGTGTTACGAAAAAAAGCGCTGCAGTTCGTGCAGCGCTTTTTTCCTGCTGAAGCTGACAATTACTTGTTTTGGGTTTCCACCATCTGCATGGGTTCCTCGCTGATGATAACAGCCAACTTGGGTTTTCGGCCCAGTTGCTGAGGTGCGATCGTCACAGTAGGCACCGCTGGTGATGAGCTTGACGTTTCAACCATCTGGAGTCCTGCCTGTTGCAGGTTTGCCGATAGGTCGACCGGTGGTGGTGGTGGTACGACAACAGGCACGGTAACCGGTTCGATAGTGGTTACTGTTTCGACGGTGGCGGTGGGGGCTTCCACTGCTACTGTTGGCACCGGAGCTATTATTTCTTCGACGGGTTGTGCTTGCGGTATTGGTGATGGCTTAGGCACGGGTTCCGCCACGACATGTTCGGGTGCGACAAAAGTCGGCGCTGGCGGGACGGCAACCGGAACTGACTCGGTTGATGTGGCCATCGTTATAGCTTCGCTTCCCGTTGCCTCAGTTGTACCTGATTCTTCGTTGCGCCGTTCGCCACGACCGCGACCGCCACGCCGGCCGCGCCGACGGCTACCTTCACTTGCAGCGTCACTGGCAGAACTTTCGGTCAGGTTGCCGGTAATGATGACGGGTATTTCTTTTTGGGCCACGTCGCCTTCGGCAGGTTTTGGTTTTGCCACTGCGTCGGTCGGGCGTGATTCACCGTTTCTGCTATCGCGGCGGCCGTCATTGCTCTTTTCGCCACGTTCCTTGCGGTTTGGACGGTTATCGCGCTCTTTGCGTTCGCCGCCTTCTTTACGCTCAGAACGCTCCGGGCGCTCGCCCCGTTCGCGACTTTGACTTTCTTTACCATCGCGACGACCGCGACCACTACCACTACGATCCCCCCTGTTGTCTCCACGTTCGCTACGTTCACGGCGAACTGGCTTCTCGGCTTTCCTGGCGGGTGATTCAACAACTTCTTCTTTCTTGCCACCTGAGAACCAGGACATTATCTTGGCAATAAGTCCGGGTTCCTGGGCGGGTGTGGTGGGTTCTTTCGGTACGACGATTGGTGCTGGCTGGTCGGGCGTGATGCCCTTGACGGCGGCTTCGGCGCGTGGTGCCTTGCCTTCGGCTTGATCGGTGGAGGAAGCATCGTCTGCTTCGGCAGGCTTCACGGCCATTTCGTAACTGGCGAGGGTTGGCCCTTCCTGGTTGAGTTGGTCGTGGCGCAGGCGGATGATTTCGTGTTGCGGCGTTTCGAGATGACGGTTCGGGATGATCAGCAGGTTGACTCGGTGGCGCATTTCGATACGGGCAATATCCACGCGCTTTTCGTTGAGCAGGAAGGTGCCGACATCGACCGGCACTTGCACATGGAGAGCACCAGTGTTTTCCTTCATTGCTTCCTCTTCGAGGATGCGCAGAATATGTAGCGCGGCGGACTCGATGCTACGGATGTGGCCGGTGCCAGTGCAGCGCGGACAAGTGATATAGCTGGTCTCGGCCAGAGCCGGGCGCAGGCGCTGGCGAGAGAGTTCGAGCAGGCCGAAGCGCGAGATCTTGCCGGTCTGGACTCGGGCGCGGTCAA
>CAIYZZ010000518.1 GCA_903930805.1 uncultured Rhodocyclaceae bacterium
TCATCTCGTTCCCCCTTCGGGGCACTATGACGACCGGACAGTTGTCGTGCTACAGAACCGGACAACTCATTAACTCGCAACACTACTGGCCTCAATCCTTCCTAAAATCCCCGAAATGCTTTAAGATGCGCGTCTTGTCGGTGGGGGTTCTCCACCACCAGAATGCTTGGAAAGCCATCCTTCGGGGTGGTTTTTCTCTTCTGTGTGGCGGGAACTGAGGCGGACGACCCGAGCGGTTTGCCCACTCGCCAACCTATGCTCTACGTACCTGCCTGTGTAGTTGGACCGTAGTTGGCCCGATACGTTCCGATACGTCACCTGGCGATCTTCCCATACACCACGCTGAACGCTACCGAACTTGGGGTTGGGTTCGGTGGGAGAGCTAACAGCCATCTTGAAATATTCCCCTACGGTCGTTGGCGAATTGCCCGATAAGTTCAACAGAATAGGTGATCACGATTAAACTTAAGCCATGTGTTCGCCGCCCGCTCGGTTCCGTTTCCTACTCCAGTTTGCCCTAGCCGCCATCCTGATTTTGTTGGGCGGATGGCCTCCGGCCGTGCATGCCCTGGATGCTGTAACTCTCCAGCTAAAATGGAGCCATGCCTTCCAGTTCGCCGGCTATTACACAGCAAAAGAAAAGGGCTACTACCGCGAAGCAGGGCTGGATGTCGCTATACAGGAGGCCCATCCTGGCGATGACCCGCTAAAAAGCGTACTGGACGGGAAAGCGCAGTATGGCGTCGGCAACAGCAGCCTACTTCTGGCACGCAAGATGGGTCACCCGGGGGTAGTCCTCGCGGCCATTTTTCAGCATTCGCCTGTCGTCCTGATCGCCCGCCCGCAGGGGACGGTTCAAGGGATCCACAATCTGGCTGGCAAACGCCTGATGATCGAACCCCAGTCTGATGAATTACTGGCCTATCTTAAGCAGGAGGGCATTCCTCTCGCTGGTATTGCCAGCATAGAGCATAGCTTCATGCCGCAGGATCTGATCGACGGCAAGGTGGATGCTATCTCTGCCTACGTCACCAATGAACCTTATTTTCTGGATCGTGCCGGGTTCGTTTATCACACCTACACTCCGCGTTCAGTAGGTATCGACTTCTACGGCGATAACCTGTTTACCACTGAACAGGAAATAAGTAATCATCCAGCCCAAGTCAAGGCTTTCCGCGAAGCGAGCTTGCGCGGATGGCAGTACGCGATGGCGCACCCTGAAGAAATCGCGGACCTGATTCTGGCCAAGTACTCGCAGCAGCATCCCCGTGAGTTTTATCTGTTCGAAGCCAAGCGCATGGTTCCCCTTTTTCGTACCGACTTGATCGAGATTGGGTACATGCATCCCGGCCGCTGGCATCATATTGCGGATACTTATGCCGACCTCGGACTGCTGCCGAAAAACTTTTCTCTCGACGGATTTATCTACAACGCAAAATCTGAGCGTGATCTGACATGGCTCTACATCGCGGGCATATTGCTCGCCATCGTCAGCGCCGTCACTCTCTACATTCACCGTATCAACAGACGCCTGACCCAGGCGCTGGTCTCCAGCAAAAAAGATCATGAGTTGCTTCGGATTAGTGAGGAGCGGCATCGACTTCTAGCAGATAACGCCACCGATGTAATCTGGATGATGAACCTTGATGGCCGTTTCACCTACGTTAGCCCGTCGGTCGAAATACTCCGTGGCTACACCAGCGCCGAAGTTATGCAGCAGTCCCTGGAACAAGCCCTGACCGCCGCGTCTATACCGATTGCGAAAAAAGCCCTTGAAGACTCCATAACGGCAATGGTGGCAGGCAAGCCTTTTGTTGAGTTTCGGGGGGAACTTGAACAGCCTTGCAAGGATGGATCAACCGTCTGGACTGACGTGACGACCAGTGGCATGCAAAATGCCACTGGCGAGTTTATCGGCATTCTGGGAGTTACCCGGAACATCACAGAGCGCAAAAAGGCGGAGGATGCGCGACGTGAAAGCGAAGAAAAATTACAAGCTATTTTCAATGTAGCGGATATTGGAGTCTCGATCACCAATAGGAATGGCAGGTATGAAATGTTCAACAATTGGTGGTCTGAACATCTTGGCTATGATCACGAAGAAATACAAAATCTGAAAAACACTGACATTACGCATCCAGATGACATAGAGGAAAGTAGAACTTGGTTTTTGAAGCTTATTGAGGGAAAGGTAGAAAAATACCGGTTGGAAAAACGATTTGTGAGAAAGGATCGTTCTTATTTTTGGGGCGATTTATCGGTATCACCAATCAGGGATCAAAAAAATAGCATTATCAATGTTGTTGGAATGGTGACTGACATTACGCAGCGCAAGCAGATGGAAGATCAAGTCCGGCAACTGGCCTTTCATGACCCGCTCACCAAGTTGCCCAACCGTCGCCTACTCAATGATCGCCTCAGTCAGACGATGGCAACCAGCAAGCGTAGTGGTTGCTATGGCGCACTGATGTTCCTTGATCTTGACAACTTCAAGCCGCTCAACGATATGCACGGGCATGTGGTTGGCGACTTGCTTTTGATTGAGGCCGCAGACCGACTGAAGAATTGTGTGCGCGAGACCGACACTGTGGCTCGTTTCGGCGGTGATGAGTTTGTGGTTCTTGTTAGCGAACTGATGACGGATAGAGCCGAGTCTGTATCTCAGGCCAGATTCATCGCTGAGAAAATCCGTAGTTTGTTGGCGAAAACTTACCGGATGGCACTCAACCGTGAAGGGGATGCCGATATCATCGTCGAGCATCATTGCACGGCCAGTATCGGCGTGGCGTTGTTCATCGATCACCAAGCTAGCCAGGACGATATCCTCAAGTGGGCAGACAAGGCAATGTATCAAGCCAAAGATGCAGGACGCAATCTAATTAGGTTCTATGACGTGCACGACTGAGTGGAGGGAGCATTGGGGTTCGGTTCGGTGGGGGAGCCAACAACCATCTTGAAATATTCCCCTAACCATTTCGAGAATTCCAATGAGCAACAAGCTATGAGCAACAAACTATATGTAGGCAATTTAGACAAGAACGTCACTCAGGCTGACCTCAAACAGATGTTTGCGCAGCACGGAGTCGTTATTTCGGCCCTGGTATGTGCCGACAAGGATTCAGGACATTCAAAAGGATTTGGTTTTGTCGAAATGGGTACCGAACAAGAGGCGAAAACAGCCATTGCTGCGAAAACAAAGCTTGCACTCTTGAGGCGCTCGGGAAATCACTGATGCGTAGCCCACTTACAGCGTTGGGCACAGGCTTGTCCACAGAAATTGTGGATTAACGTAGCAGCATCAAACTAGCTGCAGCCGCACCTGGCCGGAGCCTTACCGAAGATCGACATGCCGAAACTGTTGGCAATGATCTCCAGTGCATTGATTGTAGGATTGGCCTGACCATTCTCAACACGGCTCAGGTGCATCAATCGACAAGTCTGATATTTCCACAGGCCACGTGATGTCACAGCCGCCAGGAGATTGCTCATGAAGCATCCACCAATCCCCATGAGCATCAACTCACCACCCATCGGCCCCCGGTTAGCACCACCCTTCGATTCAGGGCGATCGACAAAGCATGTGTGATTACGTGCCGTGGCTTCCGAGGTTGTGCTGCCGACTTGCCTGACTGGCCGGCGACAATTAGGGTGACCGGTCGGTGACAACTATCTTGGCCGGTTGGACCTTAAGCCGGGAAGGACCGGAAGCGAGGGATACAGTGATCTCCTGACGACAAACGTAAGGAGGCACTGAGTGCCCGGCAAGAAGA
>CAIYZZ010000519.1 GCA_903930805.1 uncultured Rhodocyclaceae bacterium
GCGCGCCTAAAATTTATCAAGCAATTGCTGCCGAAGGCGAAAACTCTTGGCCTGATCTACGCAGACATGCCGCAATCACGCAGCTACAATAAATGGGTGCAGGATCTCATCACCAATGATCCTGAGTTCAAAGGCATCAATATCATCGTCCGCTCGGTTCCCCTCGTGACAGGGGAAGCTGGCGACATCAAGATGGCCGAGGCGGCGATCCCGCTGATCAGGGAACTCGACCCGCAGGTCGATGCTTTCATCAAGCCTAACGACCAACTGGGAACGCGACGCACCCTGGCCGAGGTGATTTACAAGACGGCCACCAAGCCCCTGATCGGCATCGTCAAGGACGATGTGATGGGCCAGTGGGGCGCGACTGCCGTGGTTTATCCTTCCCACGTGAGTATCGGTGGGCAGGCAGCGCGCATGATCAAGGAACTGTTCCAAGGTAGGCAGATCGCCGACATCACGCCCGAGTGGCCAAAACAATATGGCTTTGCCATCGACCTGCCGAAGGCGAAGAAATTTCAACTCACTGTTCCAGTGGAGATTTTACAGCTTTCTGGAGATAACATTGTCAAATAACCAGCCCTCGCGAGTGCCAGTTGCCACCTCATATTCCGGCAGTGTTGTGGCCTGCGTAAATAGCCAGGGATGAAGTAGGCTCCCGCCATGAAACTCAACAGAAAGATCCTCCTGATCACGGTTGGCGTCCTGTTTGTTTCCATGCTGACCAGTTCCGTTGTCACCATTGTTAACTTCCGCAAAAACTATACCGACGCACTCATCATAGGCAGCTACGGTCTGGGTCACAGCATCAGCAACGTCGTCAGCGAATTGATCGGTCTCGGCCTGCCGATAGACAGCCTAGCGGGCATGGACAAGAAGATGAAACAACTCGTGGAACAGAATCCGCATATCAGCTATGCAGCGATGGGAGATATCACCGGGCGTGCCCTCTTCCATAGCGACCCCAAACTGATCGGTAGGATTTTTTCTGACGAGACAGCCAAGAACAGCCTCGCTGCTGCGGGTCCTCTCACACAGATTTACCATCGCTTCGACGGACAGAAATACTTTGACATCACCATCCCGATTTTTGATGCCAGCAACAGTCGTGTCGGCATAGTGCGCCTTGGCTTTCCCACCAAGGTAGTCGACGACAAGGTGTGGGACGCGATTGTGCAGATCGCCATCATCTACATTACTTCCTTTCTCTTGATCGTCTTGCTGATTAACATCCTTCTCTCAAAGCTGATCTCGAAACCCGTCATTGCGCTTTCCAACCATGCACGCAAGATCGCTGACGGACAATTCGACAAAGTTATCCCCGTCACCAGCAGCGACGAGATCGGCATCCTGACAGGTTCCCTCAACGAGATGGCGGCCACCATCAAGTCGCAACTGGATGCATTGCACGGAGCGCGCGACGATCTTGAGCAGGTGGTGGCGACAAGGACTTCGGAATTGAAAGTGGCCAACCGGGAACTGCAAGGCCACAAGGCGCATCTGGAAGAGATGGTTCAGGAGCGGACCCTTGAACTGGAAAGCGCCAAGGAACTCGCCGAGACCGCCAGCCGAGCGAAAAGCCAGTTCCTCTCCAACATGAGCCACGAGCTGCGCACGCCGATGAACGCGATCATGGGCATGACGGGCATCGCGCTGCGCCATGCCGAAGACCCCAAGCTCAGGGATCAGCTCGGCAAGATCGACCATGCCTCTCAACATTTACTCGCCGTCATCAACGACATCCTCGATATCTCAAAGATCGAGGCCGAACGATTGATGCTGGAACAAGTCAGCTTCCACCTTGGCGAAGTGCTGGAAAACCTCATGCACCTGATCAGCCACAAGGTTGATGAAAAGCGACTGAAGCTGCGTATCGACCTCTCCCCCGACGTTGCTCACCTCACGTTGCGCGGTGACCCCCTGCGCCTCGGTCAGATCCTGCTCAATCTCACCGCCAATGCAGTCAAGTTCACCGAGGCAGGCACCATCACCCTGCGCGCCGATCTGGCGGAGGAAAGCCCGACCGATGTGCTGCTGCGCTTCGAGGTGCAGGATACCGGCATCGGCATTTCACCCGAAGATCAGAAACGCCTGTTCACCGCCTTCGAGCAAGCCGACGGTTCGATGACCCGCAAGTACGGTGGCACCGGGCTGGGGCTGGCCATCAGCAAGCGGCTGGCCAAGTTGATGGGTGGCGATGTTGGCGTCGACAGCCAGCCCGGGGAGGGCAGCACCTTCTGGTTCACTGTCCGGCTCGGCAAGGCACCAACGGTCAATGGTGCCGTCCCGCCAGCGCCGACTTTATCAAGGCAACCCGCCGATGAAAGATTACTTGATGAATACGCCGGCACCCGCATCCTGCTGGCGGAAGACGAGCCGATCAATCAGGAAGTCTCACGCGGCTTGCTGGAGGATGTTGGATTCGTGGTGGATCTGGCCGAAGATGGCGCTGTGGCAGTAGCGCTGGCCCAACAAAACACCTATGCCCTGATCCTGATGGACATGCAGATGCCAAACCTGAACGGCGTCGATGCAACACGGGCCATTCGTGCATTACCGGGTTACAAACACACGCCGATCCTGGCGATGACCGCCAACGCATTCGACGAGGATCGCCAAATCTGCATCGAGGCGGGCATGAACGACCACATCGGCAAGCCGGTCGATCCCGACAAACTGTTCGAGAC
>CAIYZZ010000520.1 GCA_903930805.1 uncultured Rhodocyclaceae bacterium
ACGATGCAGCCCATGACGGCCACTGTGAGCGTCTCAACCCCCGGGTATTGACCACGCCACTGCGGCATCCGGTCGCGCAGAAACTGGTCCACCCGCTCTGTCAGTTCTTGAAATGTGGTGCTGGTGGTGCGCCCGCAACCCGGGCAGGACGTGACACTCGGCGTAAAAGTACGCAGGCCCAGCACCTGCAAAATCTCACGGGCCACGGTCACCTCTTGCGTTCGGGACTCCGCAGGGCGGGGGGTCAAGGACACGCGGATGGTGTCGCCAATGCCTTGCTGCAACAAAATGGCCAGCGCAGCCGTTGATGCCACGGTTCCCTTTAAGCCCATGCCGGCCTCGGTCAGGCCTAGGTGCAGGGCATAGTCACAGCGATTGGACAGTTCACGATAGACGGTGATCAAGTCTGGAACCGCGCTAACCTTGCACGACAAGATGATCTGATCGGGGTTCAAGCCAATCGCCACAGCCCGCGCAGCAGAGTCGAGCGCCGAGCCGATGAGTGCCTCGCAAGTCACAGACCGGATGTCGCGGGGGCTGGCAAGGCGGCGGTTTTGATCCATCAGGCGGGCCAACAGTTCTTGGTCCAAACTGCCCCAGTTCACGCCGATCCGAACGGCCTTGTCGTAACGAATGGCTGCCTCGATCATCCAACTGAATTGCCACTCCGGAAGTGTTGCGGCCGGAGAGTTCTGCTACTTTCCGAGTCACGCCCAAATCCTGCAAATGAGCATCGAGATCCAGTTGCTTTGTCGGATCCATGTCGCACGCCACTATCCAAGCGTTCGCCAAATCATATCCTTCCTGCCAAGGCCGCTCACTTCCAGAAGAAAAATCCATGGCGATCTTCTCAAACAGCTCCCCAAGTCTCGCAGCCTTTTTAATGGGCTCCTGATGAACGATCATCGCTCTCGCGATTGTTAGACGATCTGCATCCTGCAAATCAGGTGCCACAGCACCGAACATCAGCGCACCCTGACAGTGTCCCGAAACTACAAGTCCGCACTGGGGAAGAGGAAAGAAGTGGGCGATGGTTCTGGCAGTAAGATCCAATTCGTCTCCAAGCTTCTTTCGGAACCGGCTCACATAATCGGATTTTTTCGTGCCGAATCCCGCCAACCAGGACAATCGGGCGTTGAAGTCTTTTTCGGATGAAAGACCTTCCACCCTTTTGACGAGCGCGAGCGCTGTTGGCGTCCCTGATTTAGCGGCCACGTAGCCAACCGCATGCGCAAGGAATTGATACAAGGGTGACGCTGCTTCCTCAACCGGCAGGCGGAAGCCGCCATCGTTGAGTTGAAATCGAAAATGGGCAGGTGCCCCGGGAGCACTGTGGCTGGTCCAGGAGATTTCCGCGTTTTCGTAGAATCTTCGGATAGCGATATTCGGAACCAGCCCTCCATCGCGGCAGGCCCAGAGGCAGTGCCGTCGGAACCAACCATCAGCGGATTGCGCGGCGGAATCATTCCAGCCTTGTGGCGTGTCAAAGGTTTCCGGCCTATTGATTTCCCACATTGCCTCCGCCGCCCACTCTGCGGCATTCCGGACAGGAAGTGCCTGCTCGTGCAAAAGCGGATCCCAGTTCACTTGAAGCCAATTGAGAAGACTCCACCAATTCCAGTGAACCGACTCTTTCAGTTCCCCGGAATCGTAATGGGTGCAAAGATTGTAGCCATTCACCCAGATCTTCAAGGCTCCCCAGGATGCCCTTTCGTCTTTGGTGTTCTGATCCGGCGCGGGATCATCTTCGAACGACAGTTCGATCATGAACCGGTCGCGGCTGCCGTAACGGAGAGAGCTGGAAGGTGGTAGTGGCATGGCTAATTCGGGGATTCCCAGTGACGCTTTAAATCCTGCTTTCGAATCTGTTTGCTCGAAAGCCAAGTCTGCCGAATCGAAGCGGGCACTTCGACCCATCCGACCGGGTATCCATGCCAGCAGCCTTCAAGATGTTCTTGAGCCGCGAATGCCTTGCCAGCGTGGTAGGCATAGCGCTTTGTCCCGTCAAGGACACTGTCCCGCAACATTCTTGCAGCAACCGTGAGGCTCAGCTCGGCCGGAGGAGGGCAAAGGGTTCCCTTTTTCCCAGGCTGCCAAGGTTCCTTGTGCTTCGGGTTTGGTTCGTAGCGCAATTCCTCCGCAACCGCTTCAGCAGGCTGCGGAGTGATTGGGGGCTTTCCTTTGTTGTTCATCTCGGTTTGCGTTCAGGGTCGCACACGCGCACTATAGAGCGTCCCCGCCCTTTCGGCAAGCATTTGCCGGGAATATCCGGGGG
>CAIYZZ010000521.1 GCA_903930805.1 uncultured Rhodocyclaceae bacterium
CTTCCGCAGTTCCTCGATGTCGATCGTGTCCTTGCCACGGCCCGTACCTGTCTTCATGATGATCAGGTGCTCGATCGAGGCGACCGGCACCTTGAGGGGGCCGATATCGACGATCACGGCGTCACGTTTCAAGTCGGCGAAAGGAACCATCGGCCTGACTAAAACGTCGATGACGGTCGCCATCATGTCGGGGCCGCGCAAGGCGAAGGCGAGCATCCCCTTTTCGCGATGCCATTGCTCTACCAGATCAGGGTTCGCCAGGGAATCGATGGGTACCGGGATCACCGGCCGCAGATCGGCCGCCTTGGCGCAATCGATGAACCTTCGCAGGTTCTCCGCTTCCATCGCCAGCACCACATCCACGTCCATCGTGACTCGCTGATAGCCATGCAAGGTCACCGCCAGACCACCCACCAGCACATAATCGACCCCAGCGTCGGCTAGCGTCTTGATCAGTTTGAACATGCTCATGGGCGAATCCTACTCGCGCGTGGGGAAAACAACTAATCGGGGGCAGACAACGATCTACCGCCGGGGATAAAATCGGCACCGGAGATCGACCAATCTCACGTCGCCTCAAAACGCGTCACACCCGCTTTTTTGGCGGCCTTTCCCAAATCAGCATCCAAAGTTGCCAGTGGCAGTCCCTCGCGCAGCGCAAGTTCCAGATAGGATGCGTCGTAGGCGGAGAGTTTGTAACGTCTCGCCAGGTTCAGCGTTTCACCCAGGGCATGCGCGGCAGTCGCTTTGTCGACGACAATGTTCAGGCGACCCAGCGTAGCAACAAACACTTGGGTTCTCGCCTCGGGCACCAAACCTTTACTTTCCACCTTGGTGACAACATTGGCCGCCTCTAACGCCCACAGTGCCGGTACGATTGCCTGGGTGTTCTTTAGAGAATCGAGAACCTTCAGGGCATATGAAACATCAGCAGGCCGCCCGTCGTTCAGCAGCCAACACATAGCGACCGAGTTATCGAGAACGAAGCTCACGCGCGGCCTTCGTCGATCAGGGCTTTTACATCGACGCCCTTGACAGGCGTGGTGCTCATCATGAACTGACGCATCTGCTCGACGGCAGCCACCGCATTCTCATCCTTATTGCCTTCCGCCGGAAGCAGGTCGGCAACCGGCTCTCCTCGCAATGTGATGGTGTAGCGATTGCCGGCCTGAATGCCCCGCAATAGTTCCGGCAGCTTTGTCTTGGCTTCGTAAGAGCCGATTTCAATATTCATGGCTTACCTCCTGCAAATCACAGGCGACCAGTCTATAGACCGGTTTTTAGCGTGTCAATTAATCAAAGGAACCGCCATCCACAGGCAGGCGATTCCCGCGATCAGCAGCAGGACGCCGATTTGCCGTGTCGTGCGCGGAGTTGCCGGAAATAGCTGAATCCAGCGGTTGGCAATCGCCTCGAATCCCTTGATAGCGCTGGGACGGATGCCGATAAAGATGCCAATGATCAAGGCAAAGGCGGCAAGTGCCCAAACTGCCATCAGGGCCATTTGACCAGCTGACGAGGAGCGCCAAGCGACGGTTCCGGCCAGCCCGTGGCCTGCAACAAGGAATACCAACACCACCATGGCACCGGCGACGATGATGCCGCCAAACAACCGATGATGCCGGTAAATAAACCGCTCCACGCGCTGCTGGCGCTCAAACACCTCCCACAGTTTGCGGTCTTGCAGCAAACCGACCCCGGCAATGGCCAACGCTACGCCGGCAACTGCGAAAAAGATGCTGGCCCACTGCAAGATAAGCTTTCCTATGGGCTGGGGGGCATCTTATCAGTGACCACCCTTAGCAGCAGCACCGAGTTGCCACATTGGCAGGAAAATGCCCAACATGAGGATCAACACCAGCACACCCATGGCGACCATCACGAGGGGTTCGATGGCCTCGCTCAGGCGCCCGACCTCGTATACGACGTCTTCCTGGTAGATGTCGGCTACCTTGGCCAGCATGCCGTCGATGTCGCCGGTGTCCTCGCCGACCGAAATCATCTGCAACTCCAGCGGCGTAAAGATGCTGGCCGCCTGGGCGACGCGCAACATACTCTCACCGCGCTCGACGCCTTCGCGCATGTGCAGGATGCGCTCCGCATAAAAGGAATTATTAACAACCTTCGCCACCAGCGTGAAGGCCTGCACCAGTGGCACGCCGCTCTTGCTTGCGGTGGCCAGCGAGCGGCAAAAGCGCGCCAGTGTGGCTTTTTGCAAGATGCCGCCGGCAATGGGGATTTTCAGCTTGAATTTATCCCAACTATAGCGGCCGACCCGCGTGCTGACATATAGTTTGAAAGCATAGATACACCCGGCGATCACCGCCAGCACAAGCCACCAGTAATTCACCGCAAAGCTGGAGGTTTCGAGCAGGATCCTCGTCATCAGCGGCAGCTTGGCCCCAAACTTGTCGAAGAACGAGGCAAAGACGGGGATCACGAAGAGAGTCAGAATACCGACGGCGATGGCGATGGCGATCAAAACGAAGCTCGGGTAGCGCAGGGCGCTTTTGATCTTTTTCTGCATCTGCGCTTCAAACTCGAGTTGGTCGAACAGGCGCTTGAATGTTTCCTCAAGCGCGCCGGAGTTTTCACCCACACGAACCATGGCAATGTAATACTCGTCGAAAAACTTCGGGTGGTGGGAAAAGGCCGTGCTCAGGTCGGCGCCCTTTTCCAGGTCGGCGCGTACAGTGCGCAGTATGCGGACCATCGCCTTGTTATTGGTTGATTTCTGGATACCCGAGAGCGCCTGAATCATCGGCACGCCGGACTTGACCA
>CAIYZZ010000522.1 GCA_903930805.1 uncultured Rhodocyclaceae bacterium
CCCCGCAGTTGCTGCTCATCACCCAAACCCACGGCGGCTTGCGCCAGACCTTCTTTGCCGACCGGCAACTGCGTTTTTCGCGCCTGACCACGCTGGCGACCGGCTCTGTGGGAGAGTCAGCCATTGCAACCGCACTTGAAGCGAGCAAGATGCACCAGTATCTGGCTGGCCAGCGCCTGATCGAGCGCGGCAAGCCCCTTGCCACCCGGGTGCTGGCCCATCCTGCACAAATTTCCGCCATCCGGGAGCGTTGCCACGACACCGCCGAATTGCGTTTCGAGTTTGCCGATCTGCTGCATGAGGCCAAACGTGTCGGACTGAGTTCTGCCTTGGCCGACTCGCGGGCGGAAATGCTGTTTTGTCATCTGCTGGAGAAGAAACCACCTGCCGAGCAGTTCGCCCCCCCGCCGGAGCGCCAATTCCATCGTCTCTGGCAAACCCGCTTCGCACTGAAAGGGGCCGGTGCCGTCATCCTAGCCTGTGGCTTGCTGTTTGCCACCAAGCAGGGACTGGAAATGCTGCGGATGCAGGGTGCCATCGAACAGATCCAGCAGCAAACACGTCTTGACCAGCAGAGCTACGATGCCACGCTGCAGTCCTTGCCGAAGATTCCGCTCTCCATCGCTAATCTGCGTGCGCTCGCTGATCGCTCCGATCAGGTGAGCAAGCGCGCTCAGGGGCCCGCACCGCTGCTCGGGCAACTCAGCCAGTCACTCGATGCCTTCCCCAGCATCGCGATCGAGCGTCTTGAATGGAAAATAACCGAACAGATCGAGTCCGCGCCCGCTGTTGTAGCCGCAGGTGCTACCGCACCGTCGCCGATACCCGCCAACATGGCCAGCGGCCCCTATGCACAGGTGCTTGTTAGTGCACAGCTGCCCATCGGCATGGCCGGCAACCAGCGTGGCCAACTGGCTGTGGTCGCCGACTTTACCAAGCACCTTGGCAGTGCGCCCGACACACTGGTCACCATCCTGCAGCAACCCATCGACACCCAGTCAGGGAAAACCCTTAAAAGCGGGGACGAGAAAAGCACACCGGAAGCACCAAAGTTTTCCTTCCGTCTGACGCGTAAACTCTGAGACCATGGAACCCACCGCTCCTTCTGTCATCAACCTCAAATCTCTCGGCTGGAGCCTCCTGCTCCTGCTGGCGGCTTGCCTGGCTGCAGCAGCGGCCGTTGTCGGCGTACTCCACCTCCAAGGCCAAACTGAGCTTGCCCACAAGCAGGCCCTGGCGCTGCAAACCCAAACCCGCAGCCAGTTGGCCCGCGCCAATGATGACAAACAGGAGATCGGCGAAAAGATCGCGCGCTATCAGGAAGCCGTCCGACTGGGCCGTACCCAGCCCGAGCGACGCCTTGAGTGGGTCGAAACCCTGCGCACCATCAAGGAATCGAGGCGGCTGCTGGGTCTCGACTACGAGATTGCCCCGCAGAAACCACTCGACGGCAGTGCGGTAACTGCCATCGGCGGGTTTACTTTTCTGGTCAGTCCGATGAAGCTGGAGATGCCGCTGCTCCATGAAAATGACCTGCTCGGCCTGATCGCCGACCTGTCGGCACAGGTGCGGGCATTCATCAGCGTCAAAAGCTGCAAAATCGAGCGGGTTCCTGTTGCATCAGGGCAAGCGAATGGCGCCAACCTGAAGGCATCCTGCGAAATCGACTGGATCACCCTGCAGGAAAGAACATGAGCACCGCACGTCTGATTCTCGCCCTCATCGCCAGCGGATTTTCTCTGCATTTACTTTCCGTGCGCGCTGCCGAACCCGTGCCATCTGTGCCACCCACGGCACCACTGGGTCGCCTGTTCATGTCGCCAGAATGGCGCGTCAATCTTGAGCGCCAACGCCAGCTCAATATCCGGGAATCCCATAGCCTCGAAGGCAGCACCGTGCGCCTCGATGGTGTCGTGGTGCGTTCATCCGGCAAATCCACGACTTGGGTTAATAACCGTCCCCAGGTGGAAAATGCCCAAGACTCCGGCGTAGCCGTCGTCACCTCGCGCCAGCAGCCGGGTCGCGCAACCCTCAGCGCCGGTGCCGAGCCCCCCACCGACCTGAAAGTTGGCGTCACTCTCAACCGAGCCACGCGCGAAACCGCCGGCGGCCTGGCGGATGGCGAAATCCGGGTCAATCGACCCGCCCCCCGAAAGTAAAAGTCGGCGATGGCGGGACGGCGAGCGCGATATTCACAGCGTGGCGCAGCACTGCTGATCTTCCTGATTCTCGTTGTCACGGCCGCGATGACCTATCTGGTCAGCAACCTGACGCCGGAGATGCTCGAAGCTCGGCGGGCGCAAAAGACCAATGCGGCACTTGTACAAGCACGGGATGCGTTGATCGGGTATGCGTTGCAGTATCGGGATCAGAAGGCAGCTCAAAATCCGTCAGTGCCCGACGCTATGTATGGCTATCTGCCTTTGCCCGACTTCGGCGAAACGGTTAACCACAACCACATCTTATTGAATCAAAGCTGCTTAACCGAGGGTTGCGCCATGGTCAACCCCGATTATGTCCCGGCGGGTATTGCGGTTGGTCGGTTTCCATGGAAAACGGTGGGGGCCGGCCCCTTGCGCGACGGGCATGGAGAGTGCTTGTGGTATGCCGTTTCCACCACCCACCGCGCAGTCGCTTCAACAGCCACAATCATGAACTGGGATACGTTGGCAGGTAGTCCAGGTAGTCCTCCTGACATTCTGATTGGTAGCGGACAGCCCGACCTGAATGCGTTGAACGCCCACGATCGGCCGATTGCCGTTATCTTTTCGCCAGGCCCTGCATTCGATGGCGGAAGGACCCCGTCCGCAGATGCTCCGGAATGCGGCGGCAACTACGATCAATCCCATTACGTCAATCCGGCAATCAACAACCGGCAGTACGCTGTGACGATTAGCAGTGAAACGCTTTTTGGCGCCATCCGCAAGAACTCCAACTTCCGCACCGACATCAACAGCATGTTAGACCGAATGGTCAGCTGCCTTCGTGACAGCACAATTCCTGTTGGATACGGGAACCTTACCGACAGCAGTTGCTACAACGAAACCCAGGCCCCCCTCGGCTACTACACTCACTACAAGGAGATGATTTTCCTATCGAAGCCGTCGGGTGCATTTAGCGTAAATGCCGACAACACCTGCGCGGCCGCGTTGTTTTTTGCCGGGCAACGCAGCGCTAGCCAGCAACGCACCATCCCGACACAAAAAAGCTACATAACCGGCATAACCAACTATCTCGAAGGTAACAACAGCACGGGTTTTGCGGCCAGTACCGCAAACTTTGCTGGGGATATATTATTCAGTGCGTCTCCCCCGCAGGACACCTGGAAGGATATTGTTCGCTGCGTGCCCGGCACCCGCAGCTTTACCGATGTCACCTCCAGTGCCCTGCCCGCCGACAAGCAGCTTGCCACTTACGACCCGACAACCCGAACCCTAACACTCGGCAAGGCAGGCGTTTCCACTAACGACTATCCTGCCTCCTCGCTCTTCGGTTGTAGCTGGGTATCCGAGGCTCATCCTGTCGGCAGCGGTTTTCGCGCCTATTTCAACTTCACGATATCAAACAGCGGCCATGGCTTTACGTTCGCCATGATCGATGGGGACAGAAACATCGGGGCCGTTTGCGGAGCAGCTGCCGAACAGTTGGGCTATTCAGGCGACAATGGCTATACAGATCCGATTGCTTATCCAAAGATTGGCATCGAGATCGACACCTCTAAACAGACCAGCGCATACAGTAGCGGAGGTAGCGGACGCAGTGATCCTCCCTATTTGGGTGGTCATCTGGCTATCGTTTACTGGGGTCAGGAGTCAATAATTGACGACGACAACGTGCATGGCCGATCAGACACTTCATCAAGACCTGCACCAACGAACCCACCGGTTCCTGCGGTTGTCACCCAGGATGGCGCAGGAGTTGCACGTCTTGATTCAGGCAGCGTGTCGGGGCTAATCGGTATAAACATTCATGTACGCGTAGAAGTCACGCTGATCTCTATCAACAGCGCCCAACAAAGCAAAACCTTCCTGATCGAGACCTGGCTGGAAAGAAGAGCAGACCAAACTGACGTCATTGCGGCAATGAAGAATACGACTCGCCCGATTGCCTCGCTGTATCCCGACATCAACACTGCGTCTTTCATCCACCTGCGCGATCAGCCGACCATTTACAACACTGCGGGCGCAGCGTGTTCTGTCAGCACGCCATGCGCTTCAGAATATACGTGCGGGACTGATAGTATCTGCTACATGGAATCCCTGAAATCTATCCGTCTCGGTTTCACTGCGGCACAAGGCACCCTGGCAAAAGATCAGGTGATCGGCATTCAGGATTTCGCCTCGACATGGCTCTGCACCGCGGTCCTGCTGGCGGCGCCGCCG
>CAIYZZ010000523.1 GCA_903930805.1 uncultured Rhodocyclaceae bacterium
CCACCCCCCATGCCATGAGCAGCGCCAGAGGTAGCACGACGCAGACCGCCAGCACGCCGACCAGCAGCAGTGTTTCGTCGAATATGCTGGCCAGACGCCGCCAAAAACCTGCGAGGGGGATGCTGGTTGCGCGCAAGGCCGGGTCAATCCTTGGGGGCAGGGGGCTGGTTGCTCGTCTTGGGTACCAAGGTGCTTTGTGGGGGTGGTTTAAGCGGCGACAGTGGCGAGCGGGGTGCGCTACTGGTGGTTGGGCTCTTGTTATTTTCCGGGGACACGGCAAGCGGTGGCCTGGTTGGCGTCTTCAGTGGTGGCCGGCGGCCGGCCTCCACCTTCAGTTGATCGCGCTCCTCGGGCGTCAGCGCCGTATATTCTTCCCACTTCTGTTTGACGGCATCGCGTTGCTCCGGACTGGCTTTTCTCAAGGTCTTGTATTGCTCGCGCGCCTGCTTGCGCTCCTCGGGGGCGAGGCGGGCCCACTCCTGCATGTTGCGTTGCACGCTGGCCTGTTCCGTCGGTGACATGGCCGGATAGCGTTGGGCGATGCCAAGCCATTTTTTGCGCCGGAATGCGTTCATCGCACTCCATTCACCCGCGAGTGGCGCCAGGGTGTGCTTTTGCTCCGTTGTGAGGGCAGCCCAGTTTGGTTGATCGAGCGGCGGCACTACCGGTAGCACGGCCAGCGCCGGACTGGCGGCAAGCCAGAGCACTACTCCCCAGCGGCAGGCGATGCGACGGGCGCGTGGGATTTTTCGATCCATACCTGAAAACCTCGATCCAGATAAGCATTGGGGGGCAAGTCGTCGGCCAGCAGGGCGCTATCGATTTCCACGTTTTCGTTTGCCTGAGTAAAACCGTTCCAGTAATAGGCCAAGCTGACGCCTAGCAGCAGCGCCAAGATGGCGAACATGGTTCGCAGGGGGTGGTTGTCATCCCCGCCGAAGCGCGCTGCCGTCCTGCCAGCGCCGACTATTTCAAAAGCCTCGGCGGTAACGATTTGTTGTCGGAGTGCGCGCTCACGCCCGGCACGCAGCCTCTCGGTGACGCTGCGGTCGAGATCGCGGGTGCTCTGGTTGAGCGAGCGACATAATTGTCGGGCGAATTGTTCTTCAGGTTTCATGGCCGGACTCCTAAGGTCGGATGCCTTTTGCTTCAAGCGCGGTCGCCAATGCGTGGGTGGCGCGAGAACAGTGGGTTTTGACGCTGCCCTCGCTGCAACCCATAGCAGCAGCAGTTTCGGCAATGTCCAATCCTTCCCAATAACGCAGCAGGAAGGCCTGGCGTTGACGTGGCGGCAGATTCTGGAGTGCCCCCTCGATGTGGCTGAGTGTTTCGATCTGCAGCAGGGCGGTGTGAGGGGTGGCGAATGGGCTGCATTCTTCATTTATTTCAAGGTGTTCCAACGGATCGGCAAATTCGTCGTCCGTAGGGGCGAAAGACGAGAGTTGCACTGTATGCCCCATCCGGGTACGCGCGCGGCGATAAAAGTCGCGGATGGCGTTTTGCAGGATACGTTGAAACAGGAGAGGCAGTTCATCTACCGGATTCCCACCATATTTTTCGGCCAGACGCATCATGCTGTCCTGAACGATATCGAGGGCGGCATCCTCGTCGCGCACTGCAAACATGGCCTGTTTGAAGGCACGGCGCTCGACGCCGGCGAGAAAATCGGAAAGCTCTGAACGTGTGGCCAAGGCGGCTTAAGCTTTACTGATAGGTGGAGGAAACTTGACCTCTGGCGTGACTGTCAAGTATCGTTGCGTGTTTCGGGCTTTGCCCGGTTTTGATGGAATCACAACAATGCAACTGACGGGCGCTGAGATTGTAATCAGGTGTCTCCAGGAAGAAAAGGTCGAACACGTGTTCGGCTACCCTGGCGGCTCGGTTTTGTACATTTACGACGAACTGTTCAAGCAGGATCAGATAAAGCACATTCTGGTCAGGCATGAGCAGGCTGCCGTGCACGCGGCGGACGCCTACTCGCGTTCGTCCAGTAAGATTGGCGTGGTCATGGTCACTTCTGGCCCCGGTGTGACCAATGCCGTGACCGGCATCGCTACCGCCCACATGGATTCGATCCCGCTGGTGGTGATTTCTGGCCAGGTGCCGACTGCCTACATCGGTCAGGATGCCTTCCAGGAAGCCGACACGGTGGGCATTACGCGTCCCTGCGTCAAGCACAACTTCCTCGTCAAGGACGTCAAGGATCTGGCCGTCACGATCAAGAAGGCTTTTTACCTGGCGAAGACGGGACGTCCCGGTCCCGTGCTGGTGGATGTTCCCAAGGACGTCACGGTCCAGAAATGCGACTTTCACTACCCAAAGTCCATTTCGATGCGTTCCTACAATCCGGTGGTCAAGGGTCACACGGGGCAGATCAAGAAGGCCGTGCAACTCTTGCTGGAAGCCAAACGACCGATGATCTACTCGGGTGGTGGCGTGATTCTGTCGGATGCGGCCGACAAGTTGACCAAGCTGACGCGCATGCTCGGTTACCCCATCACCGAGACCCTGATGGGACTGGGTGCCTATCCCTCCACGGATCGCCAGTTCCTCGGCATGCTGGGCATGCATGGCACCTACGAGGCCAACATGGCGATGCAGGAGTGCGACGTGCTGCTGGCTATCGGCGCGCGCTTCGACGACCGCGTGATCGGCAATCCAGATCATTTCGGCAAGGTGGCGCGCAAAATCATCCACGTCGATATCGATCCATCCTCGATTTCAAAACGCGTGCGCGTCGATGTGCCAATCGTCGGCAACGTACCCGATGTGCTCGATGAACTGATCAAGCAGATAGAAGCTTCCGACGGCAAGCCGGAAGCCAAGCCGCTGGCCGCCTGGTGGAAGCAGATCGAAGAGTGGCGCGGCAAGGATTCGCTCAAGTACAAGATGGGCAGCGACCTGATCATGCCGCAGTACGTGGTGGAGAAACTTTACGAAGTCACCGGAGGCGATGCTTTTGTTACCTCGGACGTCGGTCAGCACCAGATGTGGGCCGCCCAGTATTACAAGTTTAACAAGCCGCGCCGCTGGATCAATTCTGGTGGCCTCGGCACGATGGGCTTCGGCCTGCCGGCGGCGATGGGCGTGCGTTTCGCCAATCCCAAGGCTACGGTAGCCTGCATCACTGGCGAAGGTTCGATCCAGATGAATATTCAGGAACTTTCTACCTGCAAGCAGTTTCGTCTGCCAATCAAAATTCTCTGTCTCAACAACGGCTATCTCGGCATGGTGCGCCAGTGGCAGCAGATGTTCCATGGCAACCGCTATTCGGAATCTTACGTCGATGCCCTACCGGATTTCGTCAAGCTCGCCGAGGCCTATGGCCATATGGGTTTGCGTGTCGACAAGCCCGCTGATGTAGAGCCGGCGATCCGTGAGGCCTTCGTCAAGCACAAGAACGAATTGTTCTTCCTCGACTTCCAGACCGACAAGACTGCCAACGTTTTCCCAATGGTCGCAGCCGGCAAGGGCCTATCCGAAATGATTCTGGCGGAAGAGGAGCTCTGATCATGCGCCATATCATTTCTATCCTCATCGAAAACGAATCCGGTGCCCTGTCGCGCGTTTCCGGGTTGTTCTCGGCCCGTGGCTACAACATCGAGTCGCTGACAGTTGCGCCGACCGAAGATCCTTCACTGTCGCGCATGACCATCGTCAGTATCGGCTCTGACGACATCATCGAGCAGATCACCAAGCAGTTGAACAAGCTGATCGATATTGTCAAGGTGGTTGATCTGTCCGAGGCTGCCCACATCGAGCGCGAACTGATGCTGGTCAAGGTGCGGGCGACCGGGAAAGATCGCGAGGAGATGAAGCGCGTTGCCGACATCTTCCGTGGTCGCATCATCGACGTGACCGAGTCGACTTATGTCGTCGAACTGACGGGCAACACCGCGAAGATGGGCGCCTTCCTCGATGCCATCGACCGCTCACTAATTCTTGAAACCGTTCGTACCGGTACCTGCGGCATTGGCCGTGGCGACCGTATTCTCAAAGTTTGATTACAGCTTATCGCAAAGGAAAGTCATGAAAGTTTATTACGACAAGGACGCTGACCTCTCCCTCATCAAAGGCAAGAAGGTCACTATTGTGGGTTACGGTTCGCAAGGTCATGCCCATGCCCAAAACCTCAAGGATTCTGGCGTCAAGGTCACCGTTGGGCTGCGCAAGGGCGGTGCTTCGTGGAAGAAGGCCGAAACCGCCGGGTTGAAGGTTGAGGAAATCGCCAAGGCCGTCAAAGGTGCCGATGTAGTCATGATGCTGTTGCCCGATGAGACCATCCCGACCGTCTATTACGCAGATGTCGAACCCAACATCAAGAAGGGCGCCGCGCTGGCTTTCGCCCACGGTTTTAATGTTCACTACAATCAGGTGATCCCCAAGGGTGACGTTGATGTCATCATGATCGCCCCCAAGGGTCCTGGCCATACCGTGCGCTCGGAATATCTGCGTGGCGGCGGCGTGCCATCCTTGATTGCTGTCCACCAGGACAAGTCGGGCAAGGCCAAGGACATTGCCCTGTCTTATGCGGCGGCCAACGGCGGTACCAAGGGCGGTGTCATCGAGACCAACTTCCGCGAAGAGACCGAGACCGACCTGTTCGGCGAACAGGCCGTGCTCTGTGGTGGCCTGGTCGAACTGATCAAGGCCGGCTACGAGACGCTGACCGATGCCGGTTATGCGCCCGAGATGGCCTATTTCGAGTGCTTGCACGAGGTGAAGCTGATCGTCGACCTCATCTTCGAAGGCGGCATCGCCAACATGAACTACTCGATCTCCAACAACGCGGAATATGGCGAGTACGTGACGGGCCCAGAGGTTATCAATGACCAGTCGCGCGCCGCGATGAAAAATGCGCTCAAGCGCATCCAGAACGGCGAGTACGCCAAGATGTTCATCCTCGAAGGTCGTACCAACTATCCCGAAATGACCGCGCGCCGTCGCCTGACCGCTGCCCATCCGATCGAGCAGGTTGGCGAGCAGTTGCGCGCCATGATGCCGTGGATCAAGAAGAACAAGCTGGTGGACCAGAGCAAGAACTGATGCTCGTGTAATTGCCGTACGAAGGTACAGCTTGGCCGCTACAATAGTCTACCCATAGCGGCCAAGCCCTTCACCATGCCTGACTATCGTCCTCGCAAGACCCTGTTTAACCCCGAGTTGCGCCGGCGCGGCATCTACATCCTGCCCAACCTGCTGACTACGGCTGCGCTGTTCTCTGGCTTCTTCGCCATTGTGCAGGCGATGAATGGCAACTTTGAAATTGCCGCGGTGGCAATCTTTATCGCCATGGTCTTTGATGGCCTCGACGGCCGCGTGGCGCGGCTAACGCGTACACAGAGTGCTTTTGGCGCGGAATACGATTCGCTTTCCGACATGGTGTCCTTCGGTGCCGCACCGGCATTGATCGTCTATGTCTGGGCGCTGAAGGGCATGGGCAAGCTCGGCTGGATTGCAGCATTCATTTACTGCGCAGGCGCGGCGTTGCGTCTGGCGCGCTTCAATACGAATATCGAAGTTGTGGACAAACGCCACTTTCAAGGTTTGCCCAGCCCTGCAGCAGCGGCGCTCGTGGCAGGCCTAGTCTGGGTACTGATCGACAACGACTGGACGGGTGACGAAGCCCGCTGGTATGCCTGCGTACTGACCATCTTTGCTGGCATCACCATGGTCAGCAATTTTCCCTACTACTCCGGCAAGGATATAAACCTACGGAAGAGTGTGCCCTTCATGATGGTGGCAGCAATCGCACTCGGTTTCGCTCTGGTATCGAGCTATCCGCCCGGGGTGTTGTTTGCCCTGTTCCTTGCTTACGCATTGTCCGGTTATGTGATTGCTTTTGTCGACTGGTTCAATAGACGCAAAAAGCTTGCACGTGCCGAATAATTAGCCGATCCCACTGGAGACGAGTATGAGCAAAGATACCTTGTTGATTTTCGACACCACCTTGCGCGACGGCGAGCAAAGCCCGGGCGCGGCCATGACACGCGAAGAAAAATTGCGCATTGCCCGCCAACTGGAGCGCATGCGTGTCGATATTATCGAAGCCGGTTTCCCGGCAGCGTCGTCCGGCGATTTCGAGTCCGTGAAAACGATTGCCGAAGCGATCAAGGAGTCGACCGTGTGCGGCTTGGCACGTGCCAATGAGAAGGATGTGCGGCGAGCGGGGGAGGCGATTACGCCGGCACGCTCTGGCCGTATTCATACCTTCATCGCGACCAGTCCCATACACATGGAAAAGAAGCTGCGCATGACGCCGGACCAGGTCGTCGAGGCGGCTGTTAAGGCGGTGAAGTGGGCGCTTGAATACACCGACGATGTTGAGTTTTCCGCCGAAGATGCCGTACGTTCTGAATTTGATTTCCTCTGCCGCGTCTTCGATGCCGTCATTCAGGCCGGCGCCAAGACCATCAACGTGCCGGATACCGTCGGCTACAGCATTCCCGTGCAATGGGGCGAGCGCATGCGCGCCCTGATCGAGCAGGTGCCGAACTCGGACAAGGTGATCTGGTCGACGCATTGCCACAACGATCTCGGTATGGCCTCGGCCAACTCGCTGGCCGCCGTCCTGAACGGCGCGCGCCAGGTCGAGTGCACCATCAACGGTCTTGGCGAGCGCGCTGGCAATGCTGCGCTTGAAGAGATCGTCATGGCGGTACGCACCCGCAAGGATTTGTTTTCGGTCGAGACGCGCATCGATGCCACCCAGATCGTGCCGGCTTCGCGCCTAGTGTCGCAGATCACTGGTTATGTCGTGCAGCCAAACAAGGCGGTGGTTGGCGCCAACGCTTTTGCGCACGAATCCGGTATTCACCAGGATGGCGTGTTGAAACATCGTGAGACATACGAAATCATGCGTGCCGAGGATGTGGGCTGGAATGCCAACAAGATCTCTCTGGGCAAGCTTTCTGGCCGCAACGCCTTCAAAACAAAACTGGCCGAACTTGGCATCGTGCTGGCGAGCGAAGAGACGCTTAACACGGCGTTTGCCCGCTTCAAGGAACTTGCCGACAAGAAACGCGAAATATTCGACGAGGATCTGCACGCCATCGTTTCTGACGAGATGGGCCCGCCTGAAGTCGAGCATTACAAGATGGTCGCGTCCAAGTTCCATTCGGAGACTGGCGAGTCGCCACGTGCCGAACTAACCTTGTCGCTGGGGGGTGTCGAACAGCGTGCCCAGGCTAGCGGTAGCGGGCCGGTGGATGCGGCGTTTCGCGCCATTGAGAGCGTGGCCGGGAGCGGCTCGGATCTGCTGCTCTACTCGGTCAACGCAATAACCACTGGCACCGACGCCCAAGGTGAGGTGACTGTTCGTCTGTCGAAGGATGGTCGCATCGTCAACGGACAGGGGGCGGATACCGACATCATCGTCGCCTCTGCCAAGGCTTATCTCAACGCACTGAACAAATTGCACGCCGGTCCCGAGCGGGTAAATCCGCAACTTTGATCCGCCTTGTTGCCAGCGTTGTCCGACGTTTCCATGCCGAACGCTGCGCTCAGGCGGCGGCTGCGCTTTCGTTTTCCACTCTGTTGGGTTTGGTGCCGATGCTGGTGGTCGGCGCAGTATTGATTGAAACGCTGCCTTTCGGTATTGATCTTTCTGTCGCGCTGGAAAAGTTTGTATTGGCTACCTTGTTGCCCGAAAAAGCTGGCGTGGTGATTGCCAAATACCTGGGCCAGTTTGCGCAGCGTGCTGAAGGGGTAACTTTGGCTGGGTTGGGCGTGCTGGCAGTGACGGCGTTGCTGCAGATGCTCACCATCGAACATACGTTCAATGCCATCTGGAAAGTGCGCAAACGGCGCCCCTGGCTCAGGCGTCTAGGCCTGCACCTGTTGGCTCTGCTGGCGGGGCCGCTGGTATTTGGCGGGGCGCTGGCCAGTATTGCCTATCTCGCCAGCGCCTCTTCCGGATTGGTTGATGAGCCTCCATGGTTACGGCTGGCATTCTCGCAGCTAACCCCACTGGTTTTTCTTGCCGCGCTATTTAGCCTGATGTACTGGGCACTGCCAAATCGGACAGTTTCGCGCTGGCACGCGGGGCTGTCGGGTGTATTCGCCGCACTCGCTTTCGTGGGCATGCAACGCCTGTTCGCGTTGTATGTCGTGAAATTTCCTACCTATGCCCTGGTTTATGGTGCATTTTCTGCCGTCCCGATATTTTTGTTGTGGCTTTATCTTTCCTGGACGGTGATTCTGGTGGGCGCCTTGCTTACAGCTGAACTTCCATGTCTGGCGCGGCGTTGATGGGGCGCGCATGTGAAAAGTGCTTGTCTTAACGGGGATTCAACAATAGAATCGCCACCTTTTTAGCTCCGGCATAACCCCGCTGTCGCGGGCGTAGGCCTGCGCTGAGACTTTTTTCCAGTTTCTAGGGGAGTTTCATGGTCGTCATTCGTCTTGCCCGTAGCGGTGCCAAAAAGCGCCCCTTCTTCAATATGGTCGTCACCGATTCGCGCAATCGCCGTGACGGGCGCTTTGTTGAGCGCGTTGGCTTTTACAACCCGGTAGCCACCGCCAACGAAAAGGGCCTGGTTATCGATACCGCGCGCCTGGCTTACTGGCAGGGCAAGGGCGCTCAGTTGTCGCCCACCGCTGCGCGACTGGTCAAACAGTCCGCTGCTGCTGCCAAGGCCGCTTAAGTTTCATGGTCGTGTTGGGGCGCATTACTGCCCCATACGGCGTGCAAGGCTGGGTTAGGCTCCACCCCTTCGGGGATGATCCGGACCGTTGGCGTGAAATCGAACGCTGGTGGCTCGGATGCGAAGAAAACGATTTCTCCGCTTGGCGTGCCTATCCGTTGCAGGATCTGCGTTTGCATGGAAAGACTTGGGTAGTCAAACTGGTCGGCGTGGATGATCGCAATGGTGCCGAGCAGATGGTTGGGCAATTTGTTGGTGCGCCTCGTAGTGCGCTGCCGGCAACGGAACAGGATGAGTTTTACTGGGCTGATCTGGTCGGTCTGAATGTGGTGAATGAAAAGCAGGAGCGGCTTGGGCAAGTGGTCGAAATGATCGAGTCGGGCGCTCATGCGGTAATGGTTGTGGTTGATGGTGAAATAAAGCGGTTGCTGCCATTCGTCGGCCATGTGGTCAAGGATGTGGATGTCGCGGCGGGCATGATGCGGGTCGATTGGGAACTTGACTGGTAGCCGGGGCGGTTCTGATGGCTTTGCGCTTCGATGTTGTCACGCTGTTTCCCGAGATGTTTGCGGCAGTTACTGATTTTGGTATCAGTAGGCGGGCGCTGGAACGTAGCTTGTGGCAACTGGAATGCTGGAATCCGCGCGATTGGGCTGAGAATGCCTACCGTACGGTGGATGACCGGCCATTTGGTGGCGGGCCGGGGATGGTGATGCAGGCGGGGCCACTGGAGCGCGCCATACAGGCGGTACAGGTGGCACGCGTGGCACGGGCAGCGCAAGTAGCACAGGTCGGGATGGCGCAGGTGATTTACCTCTCGCCGCAGGGCAGGCCGCTGACGCATGCCCGGGTTGCGAAACTGGCGGCGAGCGAAGGCGCGATTCTCTTGTGCGGCCGTTACGAAGGGGTGGATGAGCGCCTGATCGAGCGCTGTGTCGATGAAGAGTTGTCCTTGGGAGACTTCGTGCTCTCGGGGGGTGAGGTGGCTGCGCTGGCGTTGATTGATGCTTGTGTGCGGCAGTTGCCGGGAGCCTTGAATGATGAGGCCTCGGCGGCAGAGGATTCGTTTGTGGATGGGTTGCTGGATTGTCCGCATTACACGCGGCCCGAAGTGTATGAGGATTTGCCGGTGCCGGAAGTTTTGTTGTCCGGGCACCACGAGAACATCCGCCGCTGGCGTCTGAAACAGTCGCTGCAGCGGACCCGGGAGCGCCGCCCGGAGCTGTTTGCCAAATGGCTGGCGCAACGTGCCGATGGTACGCGTGGCTTGAGCAAGGAAGAAGCGCAACTCCTGCGTGAAATAGAATTACAGGAGCTCTGCGGTCGTGACAACATGAATGAATAGGAAAATACGACATGAATCTGATTGAACAGTTGGAACAGGAAGAAATCGCCCGCCTTGGCAAAACCATTCCCGACTTCGCTCCGGGCGACACCGTCGTCGTGAACGTAAGTGTCGTGGAAGGCGAGCGCAAGCGCGTTCAGGCATTCGAAGGCGTGGTAATTTCGAGGCGCAACCGTGGCCTCAATTCAAATTTCATCGTACGCAAGATTTCATCGGGTGAGGGCGTTGAACGCACTTTCCAGCTCTACTCGCCGCTGGTCGCCAGCATTGAAGTCAAGCGTCGCGGCGATGTGCGGCGTGCCAAGCTCTACTATCTGCGCGACCGCTCCGGCAAGTCGGCACGCATCAAGGAAAAACTCACCAGAAGGGTTGTCGCAGCCAAAGAGTGAGTTTCGTTTCACACCATGCAAAAGGGACGCTGCGGCGTCCCTTTTGCATGGGTGCTCCGGCGGATCAGCGTATCTTGTCGCGCTCGATCAGGGCGTAAGCCGAGTGGTTGTGGATTGACTCGAAATTCTCCGACTCGACGACGTAAGCGTCGATGCGTGGATCGGCATTCAATACGCCTGCTACATCACGGACTATATCCTCGACGAACTTGGGATTGTCATAGGCGCGCTCAGTCACCAGTTTTTCATCGGGGCGCTTGAGCAGACCATACAGTTCGCAGGAGGCTTGCCCCTCGGCCATCTGCACCAATTCTTCGATCCAGACGAAACTGTTGGTGGTGGCCGTGATGGTGATGTGTGAGCGCTGGTTGTGCGCACCACGCTCGGAAATCTTCTTTGAGCAGGGGCACAGGCTGGTCGCCGGCACGACGACGCGCGTAGTTTGCCGGTAGCGGTTGCCGTCAAGGATTTCACCGACAAAAGTCACCTCGTAGTCCATCAGGCTTTTGACCTTCGAAACAGGCGCTTCCTTGTTGATGAAGTAGGGGAAGCTCATCTCCAAGTGGCCGGTGGCGGCTTCCAGTCGCTGCACCATCTCGCGCAACATCGCCTCAAAGCTCTCAACCGAAAGCTCACGCTCCTGGGTGTTGAGTATCTCGACGAAGCGCGACATGTGGGTGCCCTTGAAGTTGTGCGGGAGCCCGACATACATATTGAAGGTGGCGATGGTGTGCTGTACCCCGCCACTCTTGTCGAGAACCTTGACGGGGTGGCGGATGGATTTGATGCCAACCTTGTTGATCGGCAGTTGGCGCGAATCGAGGCTGGATTGAACGTCTGGTATGGCCATCATGATGTCTTTCAGGTTCATGGGGAGGTTTCCTTGGGAGTCATTATGGTTCCCAGTATAACAATTCCGACAAAAACACTCAAGTATTAATGGAGTGAAACTTCTTAATGCGTTCGATCAGGGCAGGAGCGTTCAAGCCGAGTTCTGTGAGCATTTGCGCTTGCTCGCCATGTTCGATGAAGGAATCGGGCAGGCCGAGACGCAACAAGGGCTTGGCAATGCCCAGGCTTTCGAGCGTCCGCGCCACCTCCGAGCCAGCGCCGCCAATCACGGCGTTTTCTTCCAGCGTAACCAGTTTATCGTGAGTGTTTGCCAGCGTACGAATCAGATCGACGTCGAGCGGCTTGACGAAACGCATGTTGGCGACCGTGGCGTCCAGCGCTTCACCCGCCTCCAGCGCGGAAGCCAGTAGGGTTCCGAAGGCAAGGATCGCTACACCGTGTCCCCGCCGGGCGATTTCCCCCTTGCCGATCTCGATGACATCCAAAGTCGGCGCTGGCGAGACGCCAGTGCCACTTCCCCGCGGGTAGCGCACCGCTGCCGGACCGGGGTGCTGGTAGGCGGTGGATAACATTTGGCGGCACTCGGCTTCGTCGGCTGGTGTCATCACCACCAGATTCGGGATGCAGGTTAGGTAGGAGAGATCGAAGGCCCCCTGATGAGTTGCACCATCTGCACCAACGAGACCGCCACGGTCGATGGCAAAGGTGACGTCGAGGTTTTGCAGCGCAATATCGTGAATCAGTTGATCGTAGGCACGCTGCAAAAAAGTCGAGTAGATCGCCACTACCGGTTTCATGCCTTCGCAGGCCAGGCCGGCGGCAAAGGTAAGGGCGTGCTGTTCAGCGATGCCGACATCGTGGTAGCGGGCGGGAAATTGCGTAGCGAAGCTGGTCATGCCGGAGCCTTCGCACATCGCTGGAGTGATCCCGACCAATCGGCTGTCGGTCGTTGCCATGTCACACAACCAGTTGCCGAACACCTGGGTGAAAGAGAGCTTGCCGCTCCCCTTGCCAGACTGTATGCCATTGGCAGCGTCGAATTTTGAAACCCCGTGATAAAGCACCGGATCGACCTCGGCCAGTTTGTAGCCTTGCCCTTTTCTGGTCACGACATGCAAAAAGCGCGGACCGGTAAGTTCGCGCATGTTTTGCAGGGTTGGGATCAGCGAATCAAGGTCGTGACCATCGATCGGGCCGATGTAGTTGAAGCCGAATTCTTCAAACAGGGTGCCAGGCACGAACATGCCCTTGACGTGCTCTTCAGCGCGCTTGGCAATCTCCAGCAGGGAGGGCGCCATGGATAAGACTTTCTCGCCGGCCTTGCGTGCGGCATTGAAGGTGCGACCGGACAGCAGGCGCGCGAGATACTTGTTCAGAGCGCCCACCGGTTGCGAAATCGACATGTCATTGTCGTTGAGGATAACCAGCAGGTTGGCATCGATGACACCAGCGTTGTTGAGCGCCTCGAAGGCCTGGCCGGCGGACATGGCACCGTCACCGATGATGGCGACAGCGTGGCGCTGCTCGCCCTTGTCCCTGGCGGCCACGGCCATGCCCAGCGCTGCGGAAATTGACGTCGACGAATGGCCGACGCCAAAGGTGTCGTAGGGGCTTTCATCGCGGCGCGGAAAGCCTGAAACGCCATCCTTCATGCGCAACCGCGTCATGCCCTCGCGGCGACCGGTCAGCACCTTGTGCGCGTAGGTCTGGTGGCCGACATCCCAGACCAGACGATCCTCCGGTGTATTGAACACGTAATGCAGTGCGATGGTGAGTTCAATGGTGCCAAGGTTCGACGACAGGTGCCCGCCCGTTCTGGCGACCGAATCAAGTAAAAAAGCACGTAACTCCTCAGCCAGCGCCGGTAAGTGTTCGCGTGGCATCTGACGCAGGTCAGCGGGATCGGCAATGGTTTCGAGGAGTGGGTAGGGCATATTCAGAAACTGCGGTCAGCAATGTAATCGGTCAATGCGGCGAGGCGGCCAGTGTCAACCTCACACAAATCCAGCGCGGCATGGGCCTCTACGCGCAGGTGCGCAGCCAATTCCTTGGCGCGTCCCAGGCCGATCATGCTGACGTAGGTAGGCTTGTCCTGGGCGGCATCCTTGCCGGCTGTCTTGCCAAGCGTAATGGTACTGCCCTCGGCATCGAGAATGTCATCCACCACCTGAAACAACAGGCCGGCGCGATTGGCGAAATGGCCCAGTTCCTGTACGGTCGATTCATCTGCCGCGCCGGCATGGGCACCGAGCAGGACGGCGGCACGGATCAAGGCCCCGGTTTTGTGAATGTGCATGAACTCGAGTTCTTCGATGCTCAGGGCCATGCCTACAGCAGCCAGATCGATGGCTTGCCCGCCGGCCATGCCGCGCGAGCCGGCGGCCTGGCCAAGTAGCGCCACCATTGCCAACTGTCGCCCCGGGTCAGGGGCCGCAGCATGTTCGGCCATCAGTTGAAAAGCCAGGGTTTGCAAGGCATCGCCGACCAGTAGTGCGGTGGCCTCGTCGTATTCGACATGGCAGGTCGGCCGGCCACGCCGCAACACGTCGTTGTCCATGCAGGGCATGTCGTCATGTACCAGCGAATAGGCATGGATCAACTCTACCGCACAGGCGGCGACATCGACGTATTGCGGATTGGCGCCGAGGGCCTCGCCGGCGGCGTGGCACAACAGTGGACGCATGCGCTTGCCGCCGCCGAGTACGCTATAGCGCATGGCAGCGTGCAGGCGGGCCGGTGCGGTGGCGGGTGCGGGCAACCAGCGCTCCAATGTCGTTTCTGTACGGCGCTGGATCATGACCATCCACGGGGCAAAATCTTTGTTCAAGGCAATTCACCCGCGTTCGCTGAGGGTGCGACCAGATCGTGCAGGGCGCCATCTTCCAGGATGCGAATTTTCTGTTCAGCCTGACCAAGTGTTTCCTGGCAATAATTACGCAGCACCATACCGCGTTCGTAGGCCTTGAGTGATTCCTCGAGTGGCGCGCCTCCCCCCTCCAGGGCCTCGACGATACCTTCGAGTTCCTGCAGGGCAGCCTCGAAAGAGGCGGGTGGCTTGGTTGAAATCGGCTTCATTTGATGCGGGGGCATTGAGCGAACCCGTGAAAATAGCCTATGCTGCCCTCTCAGGTCAAATTGGCTATACTCGCGGTCCTCGAGATATCCTTTTTGGAGCTTGGTAAATCATGGCCGACATCGCCACCAGGGTGCAGCTTGCGCCGGGTATTTCTCAGTTCCCCGTCGATTGGTATTTCGACAAAAAAATATTCGAACTCGAGAAAAAGCTGATCTTCGATGCCGGGCCGGGTTATGTGGGTCACGAATTGATGGTGCCCGAGCTTTACAATTATCGATCCACCGAATGGAAAGATCACGGCAACTTGCTAGTACGTCAGCCTGATGGCGTTTATGAGATGTCCAACGTCTGCCGTCACCGCCAGGCGATCATGCTGCAGGGTAGCGGCACGGCGCAGAACATCGTCTGTCCGATCCATCGCTGGACCTACGACACGGCCGGCCAGTTGATCGGCGCGCCGCATTTTCCCGCCAACCCCTGCCTGAATCTGAACAAGCAAAAGCTTGAATCCTGGAACGGCCTGCTGTTCAAGGGGCCGCGTTCGGCTAATGCCGACCTGTCCGGGATGAAAGTTGCCGGTGAGCTTGATTTTTCCGGTTACAAACTCGATCACGTCGAGCTCCATCAGTGCAACTACAACTGGAAAACCTTCATCGAGGTCTATCTCGAGGACTACCACGTCGTTCCCTATCATCCGGGCCTCGGCAACTTCGTCACCTGCGACGATCTGAGCTGGCAGTTTGGCGACTGGTACTCGGTGCAGAAGGTCGGCATCACCTCGCTTGCCAAGACCGGCAGCAAGACCTATGCCCAATGGCACAAGGCTGTGCTGGATTACTACGATGGCGAGTTGCC
This sequence comes from uncultured Rhodocyclaceae bacterium, assembly GCA_903930805.1. GTDB lineage: Bacteria > Pseudomonadota > Gammaproteobacteria > Burkholderiales > Rhodocyclaceae > Sulfuricystis. Next base: position 15,163 of record CAIYZZ010000523.1, read on the forward strand.
GCCGCAAGGCGCGATCTGGCTCACTTACTACCCGAACATCATGGTCGAGTGGTACCCGCACGTGCTGGTGGTGTCGACGTTGATTCCGCAGGACGTCGACAAGACGCTCAACGTCGTCGAGTTCTACTATCCCGAGGACATCGCCCTGTTCGAGCCCGAATTCATCAAGGCTGAGCAGGCCGCCTACATGGAAACCGCCATCGAGGATGACGACATCGGTGAGCGCATGGATCGCGGCCGCCATGCCCTGCTCAAGCAGGGACGCAACGAAGTTGGTCCCTATCAATCGCCGATGGAAGATGGCATGCAGCACTTCCACGAGTTTTATCGCCACATCATGGCTCAGGAGCTTTCCCAACGATGATTACCATTGATCACAACCGCCGCCTGGTTACCTTGACTGTCTTGGGCGAATTCACCCTCGAAGATTTCCGCGAGTTTGAGGAATATGTGCTGGCCGACGGCCGTTTCGACGGCCAGTTGAACCTGTTGTTCGACCTGCGCGAGATGGCTGGTTTCACGGTCGATATGGCTTGGGAAGAAATCAAGTTCTCCCGTACCCACGGTGGCGACTTCAAGCGCATTGCCGTCGTCACCGATAGTCAGTGGGTGGCATGGAGCGCCTGGCTGGAGCAGATCTTCGTCAGCGCCGACCTGCGGGTCTTCGATGAGGCCGCCCCGGCGCACGATTGGCTGGCAGAGGATGGGCAAAATGTTTGACCGGCTGGTCAGTGTCGATACCCTCGCGGCGCACATCGACGATCCTGCCTGGCGCGTCTTCGACTGCCGGCACGATCTGGGCAACACCGAGTACGGGGCGCAGGCCTACGCCAAGGGCCACATCCCGGGGGCGCTGTTTCTCCATCTCGATCACGACATGGCGGGGAAAATGACCGGCACCAACGGCCGCCATCCGCTGCCCGACATCGCCACCTTCGCCGCGCACATGAGCGCATGCGGCGTCGGACCTGACACGCAGGTGGTCACCTACGATAACGAGGGCGGCATTTTTGCGGCCCATTTGTGGTGGATGCTGCGCTGGCTGGGCCACGACAAGGTGGCTTTGCTCGACGGCGGGTTGCCGGGCTGGCGTCGCGCCAAGCAGCCGCTGGAAACCGAAATCCGCAACGTGCCGGCCGCCCGTCTTGTGCCACAGGAACGTCCCGGACTGGTTGCCGCAAGCTACGTACTCAAGCATCTGCACTCACCCGAAATGCTGCTGCTCGATGCCCGCAGCGAAGAACGCTATGCCGGGGAAAACGAAACGCTAGATCCCGTGGCCGGCCACATTCCCGGCGCACTGAACCGCTTTTACTTCGACAATCTTGACGATGCCGGCTGCTTTTTCAAGCCTGCCGACGAATTGCGTGCCGAGTTTCTCGATCTACTCGACGGGCGTGCTCCCTCCACCGTGGTGCAGCAGTGCGGCTCGGGCGTTACGGCGTGCCACAACATGCTGGCAATGGAGATCGCGGGCCTAACCGGGTCGCAGATCTATCACGGCTCATGGAGCGAGTGGTGCAGCGATCCGGCGCGTCCCTTCGTTACCGGCGATCAGCCAGGATGACGCTGTAAGGCCCAGGCGACATGTTCGCGCACGAGTTCAGAAGGATGGTTCGCACGCGAGCGTAAAGCGTCGCTGGTCAGTTGAGAGCTTGGAGCATTCCCCAGTGCGACTGCAATATTCCGCAGCCAGCGTTCATGGCCGATGCGGCGGATCGGCGAACCGGCCAGCCGTGCGTTGAAGTCACGCTCGCTCCAGGCAAACAGTTCGACGAGCGTTGCGCTGTCGAGTCCGTGGCGCGGCGCGAAATCGGGTTCGGCCGTCAGCGGCGCAAAACGGTTCCACGGGCAAACCAGCTGGCAATCGTCGCAGCCGTAGATGCGATTGCCGATCAGCGGGCGCAGCTCGACCGGGATGCTGCTTGCCAGTTCGATGGTCAGGTAGGAAATGCAGAGCCGCGCATCGAGCCGATAGGGTGCGATGAAAGCGCCGGTCGGGCAGGCAGTCAGGCAAGCGGTACAGTCACCGCAATGTGTGCCGGTGGGTGCGTCGGGTTGCAAAGGCAACTCGACGAACAACTCGCCGAGAAAAAACCAAGAGCCGGCCTCTCGCGTCAGCAGCAGCGTGTGCTTGCCGCGCCAGCCTAGCCCGGCGTTCTGCGCAAGTTCCACCTCCATCACGGGTGCGGAATCCGTGAAGACGCGATAGCCGAAAGTGCCGATTTCGCCCGCGATGTGGTCGGCGAGCTTCTGCAAGCGGGCGCGCATGAGCCTGTGGTAATCGCGGCCCAGGGCGTAGCGCGAGATGACCGCATGGGTTGGGTCGTCAGAAAAGTCGGCGCTAGCGGGACGGCAATTCATGCGGCAGGTGATAACGCACTGCGTACCGGGTACCAACTCGGCCGGCCGGGAGCGCTTGGTGCCGTGGTGGGCCATATAATCCATCTCACCATGGCAGCCCGCCGCCAGCCAATCCATCAGGCCGGTTTCCGCGAGGCCGAGGTCGACGCCGGCGAAGCCGACGGCGGCAAAGCCTAGGTCACTGCCCCAGTCGTGAATCTTTTCTTTCAGCCCGATCCAGTCATGCATGCCACCGATGATACCTGCCGCGAATACTTGTTGCCCGATGAAGCGGCCACCCTCGCGCTGGGCGCGGCCCTGGGTGAGATCATGACTCAAGACCTGCGCCCCGCTGCCGTCGTTTACCTTGAGGGCGACCTCGGTGCTGGGAAAACCACGCTGGTGCGCGGACTGTTGCAAAAAGTCGGCGCTGGCGAGACGGCGAAGAGCCCAACCTACACTTTGGTTGAACCTCATGTAATTTCTGGATTAAACTTATATCACTTTGATTTTTATAGATTCAATGTTCCTGAAGAGTTTCTCGATGCGGGGCTGGATGAATACTTTGACGACAATGGTGAAAACTGTCTCTGCCTGGTCGAATGGCCCGACCGGGGGCAGCCCTATTTGCCGTCGGCCGATCTGCGCATTCGCTTGGTTCTGGATGGCGCGGGAAGGAGTGCGCACCTCGAGTCAGGCAGCAAACGGGGGCAGGCATGGTTGAAGCAGCTGTCGCCACTGTTGGATGGACTCGTCGCGACGTCCTCCGCTTCACCTCCGCCAGCCTGATGCTGCTGGTTACACCCGTCGCCTGGGGGGCGACGGCACCGACCCTGCTGGGTGTGCGTGTCTGGCCGGCCAGTGATTACACCCGCGTTACCCTCGAATACAACACGCCCCTGAGCCAGCCGCTGAAATTCACCCAGTTGCTGTTGAAAGATCCAGATCGGCTGGTGCTCGACATTGAAGGCGTCGAGTTCAATTCGGTACTCGCCAGCCTGCCGGGCAAGATTCTCGAAACAGACCCGCAGATTCGCCTGATCCGTGCCGGTCGTTTCAAGCCAGAGGTGGTACGCATCGTCATCGAGCTCAAGGGTGAAGTCAAGCCGCAAGTGTTCAGCCTCAAGCCCGTGGGCGAATATGGCCACCGCCTGGTGCTTGATCTCTACCCCGCTGAGCCACCCGATCCGCTCTTGGCGCTGCTGCAGAAGCATGGTGGCACCGACCCCTTCAGCCCGCCGGACAATCGACCTGCCCGCAAGCCGGCGGCATCGGTACCTGAAATTGATCGCCTGGTTACCGTAGTGATCGATCCCGGCCACGGTGGCGAAGACCCTGGTGCAGTAGGGCACGGCGGTAGCCTCGAAAAGAACGTCACTCTCGCGATTGCCCGACGGCTCAAGGCGCGCATCGACGCCACGCCCAACATGCGTGCGCTGCTGACACGTGATGGCGATTACTTCATCCCGCTCCAGCAGCGTGTCGCCAAGGCGCGCCGCGTCAATGCCGACCTGTTTGTCTCGGTCCATGCCGATGCCTTCGTCAAGACGACGGCGCGCGGTTCTTCGGTGTTCGTCCTCTCCGAAAACGGCGCTTCGTCATCGGCGGCGCGCTGGCTGGCCAACAAGGAAAACGCGGCCGACCTGATCGGCGGCGTCAATCTCGGCGTCAAAGACCCGCACCTGGCGCGTACGCTGCTCGACCTGTCGCAAACGGCGACCCTCAACGATAGCCTGAAACTCGGCAAGGCCGTGCTGGGCGAAATCGGTGGCATCAACGAACTGCACAAGGGGCATGTTGAACAGGCCGGCTTTGCCGTACTGAAGGCGCCCGACATTCCCTCCATCCTGGTCGAGACGGCCTTCATCTCGAATCCGGAAGAGGAAGCGCGGCTGACGGACGACGGCTACCAGGACAAGATGGCCGAGGCGCTGCTGACCGGCATGCGGCGTTACTTTGCGCAGAACCCGCCGCTCGCCAAATCCAGGATCGCCGCAGTGGCGTTCTGAGTTTCGCGCCGGGGCGGACTGCTACAATTCGCCGCTGTCCGTAACCTCTAAAACCTAGCGTCAATGCAGCTTCACCGCACCTTCCCGGCGCAGGCAGCGTCATCCCGTGTGCTCGCCATCGGCAACTTCGACGGCTTGCATCTGGGGCATCGCGCCCTGCTCGAACGTCTAACCGCCGCTGCGCGCCGCCATGGCCTGTCGCCGGCGGTGATGACTTTTGAGCCGCATCCGCGCGAACTGTTCTCACCCGAGCAAGCGCCGGCGCGCCTTACCAGCCTGCGCGAAAAGCTGGCGCTGCTCGACAGCTGCGGCATCGAAGAGGTCTATCTGTTGCACTTCAGTCGCAGGCTGGCCGGCCTGACCGCCGAAGAATTCATCGAACGCGTGCTGGTGCAGGGTCTCGCGGTACGCCATCTCATCATCGGCGACGACTTCCGCTTCGGTAAGGGACGTGCCGGCGATTTCGCCATGCTGCAGGCGGCAGGGCAGCAACACGGCTTCGGCGTCGAAGCCATGCACACTATCGAAATCGGCGGCGAGCGTGTTTCCAGTTCCGCCGTGCGCGATGTCCTTGGTGCGGGCGATCTCGAACACGCGGCACGGCTGCTGGGGCGTCCCTACAGCATTGCTGGTCGCGTCGTGCATGGGGGCAAGATCGGGCGAAAGCTCGGCTTTCCCACCGCCAACATTCAGCTGAAGCGCAAGCGTGTGGCCTTGACCGGTGTGTTCGCCGTAACCGTCAGCGGCCTTGACAAGCGCCATCTGCCGGGTGCGGCCAGTCTCGGTGTGCGACCCACCCTAGGCGTGGGTCTGCGGCCGGTGTTGGAGGTTCACCTCTTCGATTTCGACCGTGAAATTTATGGCGCACACTTGACCGTGCATTTTCTGCACAAGCTTCGCGACGAAGCGAAGTACGACACGCTCGAAGCCCTTACTGCCCAGATCGCCCGCGACGTGGCGGCGACCCAAGACTACTTTGATGGCACACATCATGGCTGACCAAAATGGCTGACTATCGCAAGACCCTCAACATGCCTGACTCCCCCTTCCCGATGCGCGGCGACCTTGCCAAGCGCGAGCCGGGCTGGGTTGCCCAATGGCAGGAGAAACAACTCTATCAGCGCATCCGTGGAGCCAGTAAAGGCCGCCCGCGCTTCGTGCTGCACGATGGTCCGCCTTATGCGAACGGCGACATCCACATTGGCCACGCCGTCAACAAGATCCTCAAAGACATCATCGTCCGCGCCAAAACGCTGTCTGGCTTCGATGCGCCCTACATTCCCGGTTGGGATTGCCACGGCCTGCCGATCGAGCACCAGATCGAAAAGACCCACGGCAAACACCTGCCGTCCGACCAGGCGCGCGCGCATTGCCGCACCTACGCGCAGGAACAGATCGAACGACAGAAGAAGGACTTCATTCGCCTTGGCGTGCTTGGTGACTGGGATCGCCCCTACAAGACGATGGAATACCGCACCGAAGCCGATGAGATTCGTGCGCTTGGTGAGATGTACCGGTGCGGCTACCTGTTCAAAGGCTTGAAACCCGTTAACTGGTGCTTCGACTGCGGCTCGGCGCTGGCCGAGGCCGAGGTAGAATACGCCGACAAGAAGTCACCGGCCATCGACGTGGCCTTTGCGCTCGACGGCTCTGAACGTGACCGGCTTGCCGGCGCCTTTGGCATGGCGGCGCCACCCGAGAAAACCGTCTATGCGGTGATCTGGACGACGACCCCCTGGACCATCCCGGGCAATCAGGCGCTCAACGTCCATCCCGAGTTTGTCTATGAACTGGTCGATACGGCGAAAGGTTTGCTGATTCTCGCTGCCGAGTTGCGCGCCCAGGCATTGGAACGATTCGGACTGGAGGGCAAGGTGCTGGGTGCCTGCCAGGGGATCGCACTCGACCGCATGGTCTTCCGTCATCCGTTCTACGACCGCGCCTCCACAGTATTTCTGGGCGACTACGTCACACTCGATACCGGCACCGGCATCGTGCATAGCGCACCAGCCTACGGCGTTGAGGACTTCGATTCATGCCGCCGTGCGGGCATGAAGAACGACGAAATTCTCACTCCTGTGCAGGGCAACGGCCGTTTCGCCGAGGGTCTGCCCTTCTTCGGCGGTCTCAATGTCTGGAAGGCGAACCCGGAAATCATCGCCAAGCTCGCCGAAGTCGGCAGCCTCATGGCCAGCAGCGAAATCACGCACAGCTACATGCACTGCTGGCGCCACAAGACGCCGATCATCTACCGTGCCACGACGCAGTGGTTTGTCGGCATGGATAGGCAACCGAATGAGGGAGAAACTCTGCGTAGCGCGGCGCTTGCTGCCATCGAGGCGACCGAATTCTTCCCAAGCTGGGGCAAGGCGCGCTTGCACGCCATGATCGCCAATCGCCCCGACTGGTGCGTTTCGAGACAAAGGAATTGGGGCGTGCCGATTCCGTTTTTTCTACACAAGGAAACCGGTGAGCCGCATCCGCGTACGCTGGAGTTGGTCGAGGCAGTCGCCCAGCTTGTCACGCAGGGTGGTATCGAGGCGTGGTTCGCACTCGATACTGAAGAGTTGCTCGGTCAAAGTGAACATGGTGCGGCCAAGTACGACAAGATGAGCGATACCCTCGATGTCTGGTTCGACTCGGGTACGACGCACTGGTCGGTGCTGCGCGGCTCGCATGAGGCCGATTGCGCCTATCCGGCCGATCTCTATCTCGAAGGCTCCGACCAGCATCGCGGCTGGTTCCATTCGAGCTTGCTCACCGGTTGCGCCATCGACGGCCGCGCGCCCTACAAGGCTCTGCTGACGCATGGTTTCGTTGTCGACGGCAAGGGCATGAAGATGTCGAAGTCCAAGGGCAACGTCGTTGCGCCGCAGCAGGTCTCCGACACACTGGGCGCCGAGATTCTGCGTCTGTGGGTGGCCGCCACCGACTACTCGGGCGAGCTGACCATCTCGAAGGAAATCCTCGACCGCGTCGTCGAGGTGTATCGACGGCTGCGCAACACGCTCAAGTTCCTCCTCGCCAACACGGCAGATTTTGACCCG
>CAIYZZ010000524.1 GCA_903930805.1 uncultured Rhodocyclaceae bacterium
GCAGGTATCGCGGTCCCACTTGATCTCGGCCATGCCCTCCGGCCAGTCCCCCTTGCTGCCGCAGGCCGAGAGTGCGGCAGCAATCGGCGAGAGCACCAGACCGGCAGAGAGAAAGTGGCGGCGGTCCATTTACACCGTGACCTCATGGAGTGTTAGGTCACCGATGAGTGCGACATAGCGCGACAGTACGCCGATAAAGCGCAGACGATCCGGGCCAGCGACTTCACCCTGCCAGATAAGGCCAGCAGCATCCGCGGTAAATTTCCATGCACCCAGTGCGTTGGCCAGTGCTGCGTCGGCACGGCGTGCCACCAGTTTGCAGGCAAAGCGTCCCGAGAGCGAAACATCGTCGGCAACGCGATCATCCAGCACCACCTTTCCCATGTCCATCTCGACAACGCGATTGACCAGCGATGCCACCTCGTCAATGCGGTGACTGGAGATGATCATCGTCGTGCTGTCCTGACGTTCGGCCAGCAGGTCGAAGAAGATCTTGCGTGCCGCGGGGTCGAGGTTGGCGGCCGGTTCGTCCATGATCAGAACCTTGGCATCACGGCCGAGCGCAATGGCAATAAGCAGCTTTTGTTTCATGCCGCCCGAGAGCTTATTGAAGGGGCGAGTGCGGATGGCATCGACGCCCAGACCAAGGCGAGCGGCGATAGCGTCGATGTGGCCAGGATCGGCACCAGAAAGCGCTGCCGAAAACTCGATGAGTTGACCAACAGGCATTTTCAGCGGTGGCGGCAGCTGCGGGACGAAGCCGATACTGCCGAGCACTACGGTGCGCTCGGTGCGTGGCGAACGTCCCTCAATGCTTACCGTGCCATCATGGGTATATTCACCCAGCAGGCAGCGAATTAGGGTGGTCTTGCCGGCGCCGTTCGAGCCGATCAGGGCGATGCGTTCGCCGAGCGCAATTTCGAGGTTGACGCCATCGAGAACGCGGGTACGACGAAATGATTTGGACAGGTTGTCGCAGCGGATCATGATTTGGTTTGATTTGATTGTATAGACGAGACTTACATCAGCTTTGATAGCCCCTTAATGTCAAACTTGAGCGAACCGGTCGGGCAGATATCGACGCACAGGCCACAACGCGTGCAGTCGGGGCCGAGTGGCACTTCACTGTGGATAGCGCGTCCCTTGACCACCGTGTCGAGTACATGCGGCACCAGACAGACCTTGCGGCAATCACCTTCGTGAAAGCAGCCGTCTAGAGTGTATTTGATACGTAGCGGAGAGAGGATGCCGACTACGCCATAGGTCAGCCCGATCGGGCAGGCATAGCGACACCATGCGCGGCGCGAGAAGAATACTTCGAAAACTAGTAGCGCCAGCACCCACAAAAGCGCTAGACCGGGACCATATATCAGTGCGCGTGACAGGATGCCGGTGGGTGAGATGGCCTCGAACACTGTATAGCCAGTCGCCAAGGCCAGCAAGGCAAAGATGATCCAGAATACGGTGCGCAGACGGCGATCCATCGGTTGGTCGGTGATCAGCTTCTTCTTCACCA
>CAIYZZ010000525.1 GCA_903930805.1 uncultured Rhodocyclaceae bacterium
CCATATAATGCGCGCTCTCTTGTGGGGGTATAGCTCAGCTGGGAGAGCGCTTGCATGGCATGCAAGAGGTCCGCGGTTCGATCCCGCGTACCTCCACCATTAGAACATCCAAAGCAGTTCAGCACCATCCAGAAAACCCGCCTAAGTGCGGGTTTTTTATTGGTCAGCGCGTCAGGCTCAGATAGAGCATCGGTAACTGCTCCGGCAGGCGTTCAATACGGTCAAGTACGCGCCAGCGGTTGCCAAAAATTTCGCGCACATACTCGTCGGCCTTGGGGTCGAGGCTCAGACAAAAAGTAGTGATGCCCTGCGTTGCTAGTTCCTCGACGGCTTTCCTGGCATCGGCGCGGAGGTGATTGGGATCGATCACGTCGATGTCGGCGGGTGCGCCGTCGGTGAGCAGCAGCAGGATCTTCTTGTCGGATTGGCGGCTCGACAGGTAATGGCCGGCGTTGCGCAGCGCAGCGCCCATGCGCGTCGAAAAGCCGGCCTGCATCGCCGCGAGACGGGCCTTGACCGTGTCGTCCCAGCGCTCACTGAAACCCTTGATATGCTGGTAGCGCACTTCGTGGCGGGTGTTGGAGTGGAAGCCGGCAATGGCGAGCGGATCGCCGAGGCAGTCGATGGCCCAGGCCAGCAGCGAGACGGCTTCCTGACTGAGTTGCAGGATGGTTTGCTGGCTTCCCGCCGCTTTCTCGTTGAGCGATTCTGACAAGTCGACCAGCAGCAGCACGGAGATGTCGCGCCCATCCGTACGGTGGCTCATGTTGATGCGCGTATCAGGCGTGGCGCCGCCCTTGAAGTCGATCAGCGAGCGGATGGCGACGTCCAGATCAAGTTCGCTGCCCTCTTCCTGATAGCGGATGCGCACCTTATCCTGCGGTTTCAGCAGGTCGAGCAGGCGCTTCAACTGTTTGGCAAGCGCGGCGTGTTTTTGCAGCAGCTTGTCGATATCGGCAGCGTTACCGCTGGGATGCAGGCTCTCGTAGACACTCGTCCAGTCGGGGCGATAGGTCTGGGTGGCGCTGTCCCATTCGTGATAGTGGCGCGGCGGCAGGCCCCTGAGTTCTTCGCCCGGTTCGAGCTTGCGCTCGGCGTCGAAAGCCTCTTCCTCGTCGCCTTCCTCGATGAATTTCCACAACTGGCGGTTGTCGTCGCGGTAATCAATCACCGTATTATCGAAATGCACCTTGGCGAATTGATCGCTCTGGCGGCGGGTTTTGGCGACATAGGAGAGTGCCAGCGAGGCAATGTCCGCCGTGCTGGATGTGCTTGTCGCCAGCGCATCATGAAAGCGCTGCACGTAATCGAGCAGCACCGGATCGGCGTAGCCGTGCACCGGGTCCAGGAAGGCGCGTGACAGCATCGCCAGCCGGTGGCGGAGGCAGGAAGTAGTTTCCGGATCGCAGGCGTCTTCGACAGGATGGGGATGCAACGCCAGGAAAATGCGCCGCAAGCCGGGGTATTCACGGATCAGCAGCGTCTCGACGCGGCAGTCCTCGAAGAACTCGACGGCCATGCGCTGGAAGGGGCTCCAGTTGTCGGCGATCTGCGCGTCACTCCAGCGGCGATGGCCGACCATATGCGCGAGTACGGCGCGGTAACGATCGAGGCCGCTGATACCATTGGCGTCGTCGCAGACATCTGGCACACGCAGCCCAAGCGCGTCGTAATAGGGAATCGGCTGGCGCAGTTCATCGAAAGCCGTCGAGTAAGGCACCAGACGATCACCATCGCGCCATAAGGCGCGCAAGTAAAGATCGAGACTGCGTTCGACGTCGGCGAACAGCGTGCCATGGCGTTCGCGTTGCAAGACCGCGCGACTATCGGCCAGTTTCAGGCTGAAATACTCTTCTTGACGCTCGGGGTGATGGCTGTAGTTACGGATGCCGTACTCGACCCAGTTTTTCAGGCCCGCCATTGCCAGCAGGTTCAGCAACCGGGGCGCTTGCTCGAAGAACTCAGGCAGTCCGGGGCTGGGGAAGGTGCTGTGATGGCCGTGGATCGAGCCGGTGGTGCGCGTCATCAGGTCGCGCGCGATGTCGATGTAGAACTGGAGTTGCTCGCGCGATTGCAGACGGCGCGCCACAGCGGCCAGGGTTTGCAGGAAGGGGGTAATCGCCTTGCTGTTGGGCGACTTCTGCATCGCCTTGATGAAATCCATCACTGCCGGCAGCATGGCGTTACCCGCGGCGTTCGCCACGGCCGGCCATTCCTCTAGGAAGGCCAGCACCGGCTCCGCTCCACGTCCGAGCTTGCCGAGGACACGCGCCGCCTCGATGTAGGCGTCGACCTCGTCCTTGCGAAAGGTCGTCAACGCTTCATAGACGCACTCTTCGAACACATCGGCGACCTGCGCGAAGCCGCAATCCATCGTGGCCCAGTAGGACTGGACCTGCGGATGCGTCATAAGGGTCTTGCGTGCGTCAGCCATGTGTTTTGCCGTCCCGCCAGCGCCGACTATTAGATGAACGTGGTGTCGATGGCGTGATCGAGCGTCGCGCGAATATCGGCGTCGTCGGTGATCGGCCGCACCAGCGCCATGCGGCAGGCATCGGTCGCGTCAACGCCGCGCTTGATCAGCGTGGCGGCATACACCAGCAGGCGTGTCGAAATACCTTCATCCAGCCCGTGTCCTTTCAAATTGCGGCCGACCTGGCCGATCTTCACCAACTTGGCGGCGGTACCTTCGGCCAACCCCGTTTCCCTGGCGATGATGCCTGTCTCGAGTTCGGCATTCGGATAGTCGAAATCGAACGCGGTGAAGCGCTGCTTGGTCGATTGTTTCAGATCCTTCATCAGGCTCTGGTAGCCGGGGTTGTAGGAAATCACCAATTGGAAATCGGGATGCGCCTCGATCAGTTCGCCCTTCTTGTCGAGCGGCAGCGTGCGGCGGTGATCGGTGAGCGGGTGGATCACCACGGTGGTGTCCTGGCGCGCCTCGACGATCTCGTCGAGGTAACAGATCGCACCGATGCGCGCGGCGGTCGTCAGCGGGCCGTCGAGCCAGCGCGTGCCGTTGGCATCGAGCAGGTAACGGCCGACCAGGTCGCTGGCCGTCATGTCCTCGTTGCAGGCAACTGTAATCAGGGGTTTCTGCAACTTCCACGCCATGTATTCGACAAAACGCGACTTGCCGCAGCCGGTGGGGCCTTTCACCATGACGGGCAATTTGGCACCATAGGCCGCTTCGTAGAGCGCCACTTCCTTGCCTTGCGCCTGGTAGAAAGGTTCCTGTTTGACGAGGTATTGATCTTTGTTCGACATGGCCATTCCAATCAGAAGTTTGGGCGGAAAAAAACCCCGCCGTAGCGGGGCTTTTTAGCAGAGTCCGACTTACTTGTGGACACCGAGTTTTTCGCGCCAGCCCGGGAAGATCTTGTCAGCATCCTTCGGAAACGACTCGAAGGCGCGGGCGAATTCCTTGTGCTCTTTGGCCCACTGGATCGGGTCGGCCTTGGCTTTCCAGCACTCGTAAGCCTGACGCAGCGAGATCGCCCCAGAAGCCGGGCTATCGATGTGACCGTAGGCACCGCCGCCGGCGGTATTGATGACGTTGCCGTGACCGAGGTTCTCGAAGAATCCAGGCAGTCGCAGGGCGTTCATGCCGCCGGAGATGATCGGCGTGGTGGGCTTCATGCCGAACCACTTCTGGAAGTAGACCGGCCCTTGGCACTCGTCGCGCTCGATCATGTAGGCGATGATTCTGTCGTCGCCCTCACCTTCCATCTTGCCGTAGCCCATGGTGCCGACGTGGATGCCGGAAGCGCCCTGCAGACGCGACATCTTGGCCAGCACGAAGGCCGTGTAGCCGCGTTTGGCACTGGGCGAGGTGACGGCGCCATGGCCGGCGCGGTGGTAGTGCAGGTACTGGCCGGGATACTGACGACGGGCGGTGGTGACCATGCCCGGGCCGCCGACGTAACCGTCGACGAGGAAGGCCAACTTGTCGGCGTCGGGGCCGAACACTTCCAGCGCGTAGTCGGCGCGAGCACACATTTCGTAATGATCGTCGGCGGTAATGTTCATCGAGAACAGCTTGGCCTGGCCGGTTTCGTCCTGGGCGCGCTTCATCGAGTCATACACCAGCGGCAGCACCTTCTTGATCGGGCAGAACACCTGGTTGCCCTGGGGTTCGTCGTTCTTGATGAAGTCGCCGCCGAGCCAGAACTGGTAAGCCGCCTTGGCAAAGGGCTCGGGACGCAGGCCGAGTTTCGGTTTGATAATCGTACCAGAGATGTAGCCACCATCCTTGACCGGGCGACCGAGGATGCGCCACAGGTTGCTGATATCCACGGCCGGGCCGTCGAACATCTGGATGACGCGATCGGGCATGTAGAAGTCGATCATCTTGGCGTGCTCGATGTCGCCCATGCCCTGGTTGTTGCCGATGGCCAGCGTCAGGAAGGAAACCAGCATGAAACGGCCGTCGATGACGTTACGGTCGAAGAGGTCGATCGGATAGGCGATGCGCATATCCTCGGTAGCTTCGTCGATGTAATAGACCAGCGCATCCACGCCCTTGGTGAAGTCGTCGGTCGTCGACACTTCAACGTTGGTGCCGGTTGAAGACTCGGCGGCAAAGTGAGCAGCCGCTTCCAGGTAACCGGTGCCATCCTTCGGCTTCATCTTGTAGGCAACGAGGATGTGCTTGTTACCCTTGATCAGGTCCTCTTCCTTCAGGCTCAGGTCGGCGTAGCGCGATGATTGATCCATTGTCCCTTCTCCTTTATGTAGTGTGGTGTGTCGTTCTTGATGCGATGGCAGGCATCTTAGAGTTGCCGAACCATAAATAACAGTCACAAAATTTTATGTCGATGATAAGTTTTGTTTGAACATGGTTTGCAGGTCGGCAAGCCTTGTATTGGCAAGATCCGGCAGTACGGCAAGCGCTCCGGCGAAGTTCTGCCCCCGTGTATATTCACCCTCGGTCACCAGCGTTGGTAGGCCTGCGGCCAAGCTAGCCTTCAGGCCATTTTCAGAGTCTTCTAGCGCCAGGCAAGCGCTTGCAGGCAATTTCAGGCGTTCGAGCACCCATTGGTAAATATCCGGAGCGGGTTTCTTCGCCGGCACCACGTCACCCGCGCCGATCACCTCGAACCAGGATACCGCCTCCGGTGCCATGCTGGCGCGCAGGAGCACTGCAACGTTCTCGGGCGTCGTCGTCGTGGCAATGGCCAGCCGCAGGCCCGCATCACGGGCCTCGGCAATCAGACGTGCGACGCCTGGACGAAGCGGAAGAACACCCGATTCAACGAGGCGCACATAGTGGGCGGTCTTGGTGGCATGCAGGGACTTTACGAGACTGTCAAAATCCGGCCGAGCGGAAAATTCGGGGCAATGGTGCTCAACAAAATACCGGATACGTTCCTTGCCACCGGTAACGGCGAGCAGCTCGCCATATAAGGCTTCGTCCCAGCGCCAGTCGAGCCCGGCGTCGGCAAAGGCGAGGTTGAAGGCAATGCGATGGCCGTCGCGCTCGGTGTCGGAAATCGTGCCATCGACATCAAATATCAGGGCTCTCAGTCCATCACTTTGTGTGTTCATGGGAGACAAAGATACCGACAGAAAACCATAAGCAACAGTCACAAGTTCTTATCACAATGATAAAGTGCAGCCATGAAACATGTCACCCTGCGCCAACTCAAAGTTTTCGAGGCCGTTGCCCGCCATCTTTCCTTCTCCCGTGCTGCGGAAGAGTTGCACCTGACTCAGCCCGCAGTGTCGATGCAGGTGAAGCAACTCGAAGAACAGGCCGGCTTGCCGCTGACCGAGATGGTCGGCAAAAAAGTATTTTTGACCGCTGCCGGCGACGAAGTGGCGCGCCATGCACGCCGCATCGCCCAGCAACTGCGCGAAGCTAGTGAGGCCCTCGACGCCATCAAAGGCGTGCGCGGCGGACGACTGTCGATTGGCGTCATCAGTACGGCCAAGTATTTCGCACCGCGCCTGCTGGCAGAATTTCGTCGCCGCAAACCGGGTATCGAACTGAATCTGCGGGTGCATAACCGCGAGACTGTCGTGCGCCAACTGGCCGATAACGAGATCGATCTCGCCATCATGGGCCAGCCGCCGCAGGAATTCACCACCGTGGCCGAAGCCTTCGCCGATCACCCGCTGGTCATCGTCGCCCCTCCCGATCACCCGCTCGCCGACCGCAAGGAGGTCGCGCCGGCATTGCTGAACGAAGAAACCTTCCTGATTCGTGAACCCGGCTCAGGCACGCGCGCAACGATGGAGCGCTACTTCTCCGATGTCGGCATCGTGCCGCGCCAGGTCACCGAGATGGTTGGCAACGAAACCATCAAGCAGGCAGTGATGGCGGGGCTGGGGCTGGCCTTCATCTCCGCCCACACCGTGTCGCTCGAGTGTGAGGTCGGTCGACTGGTCAAGTTGCCGGTCACCGGCACGCCGGTAATCCGCCGCTGGTTTGTCGTACATCGCGCCGAGAAGGAACTCCTGCCGGTAGCGGAAACCTTCAAGGATTTCCTGCTGGCTGAAGCACCGGGGCTGATGGCAGATCGGCCGGTACTTAAAACCCGCTAGGTTACCCTCTGCCGACAGCCATTACTGCGAGATCGCGACGCAGTTGCGGCCATTGCGCTTTGCCGCATACACACCCAGATCAGCGGCCTTCATCAGTTCTTCAAGCCCCGCCATCTCAGTTGTTCTAGCCGCGACGCCAACACTGATACTGCCGACCCACTCACCCGCACCCGCAGGAACACGCAGTGCGGCAACTTCCTCGCGGATGGACTCGGCCAGCTTCATCACACCATCCAGCGGCGTACCCGCGCAAATAATCAGAAACTCATCACCTCCCAGCCGGCAAACGATATCGTCGTTGCGCACAACGTGTAGCAATTGTTTCGCTAGCGCACGCAGAACGGCATCCCCGGCATCGTGACCCTGAGTATCGTTGATTTGCTTGAAGTTATCGGCATCGATCATCATGCAGGCGAGGGGAACCCCCTCACGTACCGAGGTTTCCCATTCCGAGGCAAAGCTTCGCATGGCGTAACGGCGGTTTGGCAGGCCGGTCAGCGTGTCCGTGTTGGCGAGGTCATCAAGTCGCTGGTTGGCTTCAGTCAGAGCCTGGGTACGCTCCGCTACACGCGCTTCCAGTGTCTTGTTCAGTTGCACCAGTTCATGATTGCGTTCGGAGACCTGATGGAACAGGGCATTCAGCGCTGTCAGCAAAGTATCTGTCGCCGGGTCTTTGGACGGTCCCTGATTCAGGTAAGCATCTTCGGGTCGTGAGCCTGACTGGATCGCTGCAATCTGCCTAGACATGAACTGATCCATACCAAGGATATGGTAGGCCAGCCAGTGCGTCAGAAACTCGAGGAGAAGCTTCGCCGCATCCCGATTGCTTGCGGAGACGCCGCCATGGAGTTGCGTTACCTCGTCCAGAAAGCTGGCATGGGCCGCCCGATGTTGAGCAACAAAGCGCGGATCGAGATGCATTGCCGCCATCATGGTTTCTTCTTCGGCGAAGTGGTAGCGGGCGTAGTCTGCCAACTCGGCAAAAACCACCTCCAATTCAGTGATGGATGCCCCGGCCTGCCGCATGATCAGAACGCCGAATCGATTGATCAGATCGACCAAACGATGGTGCTGTTCATCGACGTCGGTCAGCCCGGTAATGAAGCAGGTGGTCCACTGAAACGCTTCCACTATGTATTCCTGATAAAGCGGAAATACGCAATCAATTCCCGCAGCCGCGACGAAGTCTCTTTCATCTGAAGCGTCTTCCCGGTGACCTCGGCAATAGAGGACGCAGTTTGGCCAATACCGCCAACGATGCCCTCCACCTGTATTGCGATCTCATTTCCTGCGGACGATTGCTGGCGGGTGCCGTCGGCAATGTGTTGGGAGATGGCGGCGACTTCATCCCCATGATGAGCCACTGCGTCAAGTCCAGCCCGCGCGGCCGTTACGGCGGTATCGGCACCGGCGACATGTCCTCCGGCCGCTTCCATCGTCGTCACGGCAATTTGCGTAATACGCTGAATTTCCTGAACGCTGGCGGTAATTTCCGCAGTCTGTTTGCTGGAGTTCTCGGCCAGTTTTCTGACTTCATCAGCCACGACAGCGAAGCCCCGACCGGATTCGCCAGCCCGGGCCGCTTCGATGGCGGCGTTCAGGGCCAGCAGATTGGTTTGATCGGCAATCCCGCGAATGACCTGACTCACGCGATCAATAGCGAAGATGGACTGGAAGAGTTCAGCCATGGTCTGCCCTGCACCATTAACCGTCGTCACGACGTTTAGCGAAGCGGACTGACTTTCGCTCATGCGTTGCGATGCCTCGTTGAGCAGCCCGTGTGATGCCGCTACTGCCTGGGAGGCCTGCTGCGCACTGTCGGCAATTTCATTGA
>CAIYZZ010000526.1 GCA_903930805.1 uncultured Rhodocyclaceae bacterium
ATTCCGACTCCGGACGTAAGGAAGTGTGGGGTTTTAGGGGCTCGAATGTCCCTTCATGGCCGCTAGCTGTCAAGCCCATGCTCTGGGTTAATTGCGGTTTTCTTGGCGCGACGTACCAGTGTTGTTGCTTTGGCAACTGATAGCCATTTCCACGGTAGCGGGATCAACCCCGGCACTTGTTTGCAGTATTCCCGGTAGGTTGCGCCGAAATGCGCTGCCAGTTTGCGCTCTTCGAGGCGTGAGCCAATCAGGAAATAGAGCGTCATCGCACTGGCAGAAACCAATAACGGTGCGTTCATGTCGCGCGTCCAGATCAGCAGCAGCCCGAGTGCGTACCAGGGGTGACGCACATGGCGGTGTAGCGGCGAAATATGCAGTCCCTCGTGCTCGATGGCGTCTGCACGCTTTTCCCGCAGCGCTCGTGTGCCGAGAAATTCGCCCATGTCGTAATGGCGGGTGGAGAAGTAGAAGCCGATCAGCGCCGCGAGCGCCAACCCATTGGCAAGCCATGCGCGCAAGCCGACCCAGCGCCATAGCCACTCGCCCGGAATGGCGTAGGTCGCCCCCACGAGTGGCAACAGAAGAATGGTGGCGATGACGTTGTAGCCCAGTCGGTAGTACGGAGCACAACACGGCCAACGGCGCGTCAGCCACGCCTTGGCCGTCAATGAAGCCAGCAGCGAATGCAGCGCGGCATAGGCAATCCAGCCAAGGGCCAGCCAGGTCAGGTGCGAGGTTGTGTCAGCCACTTCAACAAAGTCTCGAAAAGTTAGTCGGGATCGACGGGTTTGCCGATATGGTCGTTCATTCCCACCTCGATACAGACCTGGCGATCTTCGTCAAAGGCATTCGCTGTCATCGCCAGAATCGGCGTGTGTTCGTAACCCGTTCGCCGTGTCGCCGGTAAAAGTCGGCGCTGGCGAGACGGCATCGGTGGTCTTGGCCAGCCGCACGCTGAACCAGAAGGTGCTGCCCGCCCCGGGCTGGCTGTCGACACCGATGTCGCCGCCCATCAACTTGGCCAGCCGCTTGCTGATGGCCAGGCCCAGGCCAGTGCCGCCATACTTGCGGGTCATCGAGCCGTCGGCCTGCTCGAAGGCGGTGAACAGGCGCTTCTGATCTTCGGGTGAAATGCCGATGCCGGTATCCTGGACCTCGAAGCGCAGCAACACGTCAGCCGGGCTTTCTTCGATCGGGTGGGCGCGCAGGGTGATGCTGCCGGCCTCGGTGAACTTGACGGCGTTGGTGGTGAGATTGAGAAGGATCTGGCCCAGTCGCAGAGCATCGCCGCGCAGGGCGAGGCGGGCCAGCGGCGGTGCCAGATTGATGCGCAGTTCCAAACCCTTGTCCTTGACCTTTTGACCGATGAGGCTGGTGAGGTTCTCCAGCACTTCGCCGAGCATGAAGTTGCTCTGGTCCAGGGTTAGCCGCTCGGCCTCGATCTTGGAAATGTCCAGAATGTCGTTGATGACGGCGAGCAGATGCTGGGAGGCTTTGTCGATCTTGCCCAGTTGATCCCGGAGTTTGGGGTCTTCGACGCGGCGTAGCGCGATGCTCGTCATGCCCATGATCGCGTTCATCGGCGTGCGCAGCTCGTGGCTCATGTTGGCGAGGAACCGGCTTTTCGCCCGGTTGGCGGCTTCGGCGAGTTCCTTGGCGATGGTGAGGGCGACGGTACGTTCCTGTACCAGGGCTTCCAGATGATGATGGTATTGTTCGAGCTTGGCCTCCGCCTGCTTGCGCTCCGTGATGTCCTGCAACAATCCGAACAGGAGCGTGACCTTCCTGTCCTCATCCATTTCGGCTTGGCCATGGGCCAGACACACCCGCGTCATGCCATCGTGGCGGATGGTGCGCAGCTCCAGCTCGTAAGGCGTGCCATGGCTCAAGGTGAGGCTCACCGCCTCCTGCAAGCGCTGCATGTCATCAGGGAAATAGAGTGTCGAATGTTCCGCAAACGATGGCGCCCCATCAGCCGGATTACGCTGAAAGATGCGGAACAACTCGTCCGACCATTTGACGGTGTCCGTCGCCACATGCCATTCCCAACTGCCGATATGGGCGATACCCTCCGTGCGCGCCAGCATGATCTGATTGAGTCGTAGCGCTTCCTCCCGTGTCCGTACTGTCTCCAGCAGGCGATTGAAGCTGCGGATCAGATCGCCGACCTCATCCTGACTGGTGATGGGCAAGGGTTGTGGCGGGGTCGTTGCATCCGACAAGCTGCCGAGTGTTTTTGTGGCAGCCAGAATCGGTGTCAGTTGGCGGCTCAATATCCACCAGGTCAAGCCGCCCGCCAACAGGGTCAGCAGGAGGGTGGCCAGCAGCATGTGCTTCTGCATGGCATGGATCGGGGCAAAGGCTTCTGCGGTGGGCAGCAGGGTCGCCAGGTACCAACCCGCCACGGGAATGCCCTTGGCCGAGACGAGCACTTCCACGCCATGTGGATTTACCAATACATCACTCCCCTCGTAACCCTCGACAAAACGGTCCAGCTTGGGACTGACGCCGGGAGGTGGAAGCGTTTCCATGATGCGGCGCTTGTCGGTCGCGGTGATGATCAGCCGTTGCTGCGGTGCGACCAGAAGGTAGCCCCCGGTCTTGCCGTAGGGGTTTCCGGTAACCTGGTCCAAAAAGTTGGTCTTGACCAGATTGATTGTGCCCACCAAGGTGCCGATCACCTTGCCCTGCGGGTCACGAATCGGCACTGCCAGCGAAACAACCGGAACATGTAGTGTCTTGCCGATGATGACAGTGCTGACCGCTGACCTCCCCTCCTTAAGCGCGGTGGCGACATGGTTTCGATCCATGTAGTTGATGCCGGTCCGTTCTGCCGAGAGCGGGACCGAGGCGGTCGCCGCGCCATCAATTCCCGTGATGAAGAAGCCGCCGTTGAAAAGCAGAGGAAGAATCGGGTGGTTTTCCAGGATGGATTGTAGGGCCGCCGTATTGTTCATCCGTTTCGCATCAATGCTGGCGGCTGCCGAGACCAACGCCGCCATCCGGTCGCTTATCTCCTGATTGATGTTGGCCGCGACCAACGAAACCGTCGAGAACTGCTGTTCGCCCAGTAGCTGCTCCATATCGCCGCGCAGCATCCGGTTGGCGTAGAAGGAGAGTACCCAAATGCTGGCCACGAAGATCGCCAGCGTGAAGAGAGTCACCCGGGTCTTGAGTGAGCGCAACGGAAAGAGTTTCGAGCTCATGCCGGCTTCCTTACCCGAATCGGGCTTGCGGTCTAGTCGGTCTGCG